>JADFWA010000165.1 GCA_015222855.1 Pseudomonadota bacterium
GAAGGAATCCTCACAAGAGGGGAATCCATACTGTTTCCCAACATGTTTCCCTATGGCAGTTATTCGGCCGTGGCTGTATTTGACGAGGCCCACTTTACGGAGATCGGCGGCTCTGATGTTCAAACCTACGCGGACTGTTTTGCAAACTGCGCGGAATACCTGAAACGTGTGGTGGACAACGATACTGAGGCCATATACACAGCCATAACACAGAACCATCTCCCGTCTTCCGGCGGGTCGCTCCTGCACCCGCACCTCCAGATACAGGCCGACAGAATTGCCTCAAACCACCACCGGACACTCATGAACAGGGCGGAAGAATATTACGGAAGCGCAGGATCACTTCTTTTTTCTGACTATCTGGAGCATGAACGGCAGGAACAGGCAAGGTATATCGGAAACACCGGTTCCTGGGAATGGATGGCCGCCTTTGCCCCGGAAGGGTTTTTCGAGCTCTGGGGGATTCTTCCGGGTGTTACCTCAGTGCGGAACCCGACCAATGAAGACTGGCGTCACCTCGCCCGTGGAGTCCTGAACACCCAGCGTTTTTACCGGAGTCTCAACAGGAACGGCTACAACCTCGGTATTCTCTCTATCGAAGGGGAGGAGAGTATGGTGGAACTGAGAATTGTAACGATGGTCAGATCAAACTACGCGCCCTGGACCAGGAATGACCGCACCGGCTTTGAACTGATGCTCGGTGATATGGCAACCTTCCTCCCGCCGGAGAGAACCGCGGAGCTTGCACGTCCATTCTGGGATGGTACGGCTAATCCTTAAATCATGTCGGAGGAGCAAAAAGGACATAATACAACCATGCAAACCATTAATCCGGATGAGTATCAGTATATCGTCTTTTTCACCGGGGCTGGAATGTCTGCCGAAAGTGGCGTTCCAACATACCGGGGCAGGGGAGGCGTATGGAGCGAATACAGATGGGAAGAATGCGCCTGTCAGGAGGCTTTCGACCGGGACCCCCAAAAGGTGCTGGAATTTCACGAATTGCGCCGCAAAGCCGTGCTGGAATGCCGGCCACACGCCGGCCATTTTGCAATTGCGGAATTGGGGAAAATGCACCCAAAAGTCGTTGTCGTGACACAGAATATTGACGGCATGCACCAGCGGGCAGGCAGTGAAGATGTCATGGAACTGCACGGCAGCCTCTGGCGTCTCAGATGTCCCACGCATGGCATTATTGAAGATGTCGGCGAGAAATACAAAAGCTACAGGTGCGAACATTGCGGCAGCTGGCTTCGACCCGACATCACATGGTTTCGTGACATGCTGGATGAATACAACATGAATCAAGCCATCATTGCCCTCCGGAAATGCGATCTTTTCATCAGTATAGGCACCTCCGGCGTCGTCTATCCGGCAGCGGGTTTTCCGAAGATTGCCAAGGAATACGGTGCGAAATGTATTGAGATAAACCCGGAGCGAACCGAGATGTCCTTCATGTATGACATATCCATCCGATCAACAGCAGGCGAAGCACTGCCCCACCTCTTCCAGAAGTAGGGTCGGAGAGCGGGAATTCAGAAAATGTAAAAGGAGGGGTTGTTTCATGAATACCGAATTTCACTACTACATTACAGGGATTATTGCTCACGCCGCGGGATTCTCCCAAGAGGAGGCAAAGACGATAGCAACCGCTTCCGAATTTGTCGATGAGAATGACGTTTCTTTTAATATCGAAGATAGATCGTCGGGGAAGTCGTACGAGGTGTATATCTCACAGACCATGAACATTTTGAAGCCGAAACGGAAACTAATGCGGATATATCCTGTTTTCCATTTTCTTCCCGGTGATCCAGGAAGCCGTAAAGGCGCATCAGGCTCTTGCGATGGGATATTTGAAGACCACATTCGACAAGATGGGCATTGATCTCCATCGATGGTAACAAAAAGTGTGGGTAAATGGGGGCGGTGAATCTATTCCAAGATATAGCGGACTACCAAATCCCCTACCTCACGCGTTCCATGCCCCATTTTGCCGGCATCCATGCTCTTGGCATCATTTTTTACAACTTTCTTGATGGCATTGAGTAAATTTTCCGAAGCCGTTTCCTCTTCAAGATGATCGAGCATCATCTGCGCCGCGGCTATTGCCGCCAGGGGATTTATCTTGTTCAAGCCCGTGTATTTCGGGGCTGAACCTCCTATAGGTTCGAACATTGCCGTGCCTTCCGGGTTTATATTGCCGCCGGCGGCGATGCCCATTCCGCCCTGTATCATTGCCCCCAGATCTGTGATGATATCCCCGAACATGTTATCTGTCACAATCACATCAAAATATTCGGGGTTCTTTACCATCCACATACATATGGCATCCACGTGGGCGTAATCGGTTTCGATATCGGGATAGTCGCTGCTGCATTCCTCGAAGGTCCTTTCCCACAGGTCGAACGCGTAGGTAAGTACATTTGTTTTTCCGCACAGGGTCAGCTTCTTTTTCTTATTCCTCTTCCCGCAATATTCGAATGCAAAGCGGATACAGCGCTCAACGCCCCTTCTCGTGTTTATCGATTCCTGAATCGCGACTTCGTCGGGGGTTCCTTTCCTTAAAAAACCGCCGCTTCCGGTATAAAGCCCTTCCGTATTTTCCCTTACGACCACAAAGTCGATATCTTTGGGGCCTTTATCCTTAATAGGCGTATACACGCCGGGAAAAAGAACGACGGGTCTCAGATTTATGTAGAGATCCAGTTCAAAGCGGAGCTTCAGCAGAATCTCCTGTTCGAGTATCCCCGGTTTGACCTCCGGATGGCCGATTGCCCCCAGGAAAATGGCATCCATCTCTCTCAATTCAGAGAGGACGGAATCCGGTAGGAGTTCCCCCTTGCTCAGGTATCTCTCTCCGCCCAGATCGTAATGAACGAGATTGAATTCGGGTCCTCCAACCTCTGAAATGGCCTTCAACGCCTTCATGGCCTCGGCCGTTACTTCAGTTCCCGTTCCATCTCCGGGTATTACACCGATGTCATAATTTTTCATGGTTTTCTTTCGCTCCATACAGGTTTTGACAATTCTGTAGGGTGGCATTTTATATACCACCGTTTGCGGTCGGGTGTAAAACCCGACCCTACAATCCAAAAAAATCTTGATTCGCCTCTCAGAATCACACTTTCAATGCCCTTTTTGCCTTTTGGTATATTCTACCAATCCCCCCATCTTTATCAGTTCTCTCATAAAATCCGGGATTGGGTGTGCTGAAAATGTTTTTCCGCCGCCGATACTTTTAATCTTACCAGTCGCAAGATCGACGGCGATCTCCTCCCCTTCCGACAAGCCTTTGGTTGCCTCTTCCGATTCAAGAAGCGGCAGACCTATGTTAAACGCGTTTCGGTAAAATATCCTTGCAAAGCTTTTGGCAATAATCACACTGATACCGGCCTCTTTGATGGCAAGCGGGGCATGCTCACGGGATGACCCGCAGCCGAAGTTTCTGCCCGCAATCAGGATGTCACCGGAAGAGACATCTTTCGCAAAATCAGGTCTGACATCGATAAAACAGCTCTTCGCCAGCTCAGATCCATCCGAGATATTGAGATACCTTGCCGGAATAATCAGGTCGGTATCAATGTCATTGCCAAACTTCCAGACTTTTCCTTGAAATTTCATTTTATTCACCCTTACCCAAGCCCCCTCCCATCACGTGCAGCGCAGGCGCTTGCGCCGCGTGAGGGAGAGGGAGATTCAATACACCTTTAGCCTTTAGCCCTTTGCCTTTTACCTCGATTATAGCTCATCAACGCCCCCGATCCTTCCCAGTACGGCGGATGCCGCCGCTACCAGGGGATTGGACAGATAAACCTCACTTTTCGGGTGTCCCATCCTTCCTACGAAATTTCTGTTGGTTGTAGATAGTGCCCGCTCCCCTTCAGCCAGGATACCCATGTGCCCTCCCAGGCAGGGACCGCAACAGGGGGGGCCGATCACGGCGCCCGCGTCGAGGAATGTTTCAATAATGCCCTCCTCTATCGCCTTCCTGTATATCCAGGGCGAACTCGGTATGACTATGAGCCTCAGACCACGGGCGATCCTTCTTCCTTTCAGGATGCCTGCCGCGTCACGCAAGTCCTCCAGCCAGCCATTGGTGCATGAACCTATAAATACCTGATCGAGCTGGACATCACCCACCTCCGAAATTGGACGGACATTCGCGGGGGAAGGAGGAAAGGCGACCTGCGGCTCAATTTCATCCACCATTATCTCCATTACTTTTTCATACTTTGCGTCCGGATCCCCCTTTAAGATCAGGGGTTCCAAAGATGATCTTTCGGCAACATAGGCCAGTGTTGTTTCATCCGGTTCGATGATTCCCGATTTTCCACCGGCTTCAATGGCCATATTGGCCATTGTGAATCTCTGATTCATTGGAAGCCTTCTGATTACCTCGCCTGTAAACTCAAGCGCGCAGTAAAGGGCGCCTTCCACACCCATAAGCCCGATGGTATGGAGGATCAGATCTTTCCCTACTACACCGGCCTGCAGGTTTCCTTCATATTCAATTCTGATGGTTGGGGGCACTTTCAACCATATCTCACCCGTCGCCATTACCGCGCCCAGATCGGTACTCCCGACCCCCGTGGAAAATGCACCCAAGGCCCCATAGGTGCATGTATGGCTGTCAGCGCCGACAATCAGTTGCCCGGGCAAAACAAGCCCCTTCTCAGGGAGGATAACATGCCCGATTCCCGCTTCTCCCACCTCGAAGTAATGTTTTATCTTCTGTTCTCCGGCAAACTCGCGCATCAGCTTTGCCTGCTGAGCCGATTGAATATCCTTGTTCGGGACAAAGTGATCGGCGACAAGTGCGATCTTTTCTCTGTCAAAGACCTTTCCCGTGCCTATTTCATTAAAAACCTTAATCGCAATGGGAGAGGTTACGTCATGGGCAAAGGCCAGGTCAACCTTTGCCTCGATCATATCTCCCGGAGAGACCTCTTCCAGCCCCGCATGGAGCGCTAATATCTTTTCCGTAATAGTCATTGCCATGTCTGATCCTCTTTTTTACTTAACTTCAGCATCTTTATTGTCATATGCTTTCAACGACTCAACTCTGTTTAACGTATTTATGTAAGCCTTTGCCGATGCCACAATGATGTCAGGATCCGCGCCGCGCCCCACGACAGTGCGCCCATTATATTTGAGCTGGACGGTAACCACACCCTGGGCATCTGTCCCTCCTGTTATTGCGTTTACCGCATATCTCAGGAGGTAGTAGTCCGTCTTTGTGATTTTTCTGATAGCGGCAAAGGTCGCGTCGACGGGACCGACCCCGAAACCCGCATCCTGTATTACCTCTCCGTCCACTTCCATCTGGATGGTTGCCGTAGGAATCGCCACATTACCGCTAACAACATTTAGATAAATCAACCTGTATTTGTCAAGTTTTCTGAATACGTCATAAGAAAGAATGGCTTCAATGTCCTCATCAAATATCTCCTTTTTGACATCCGCGAGTTCTTTGAATCGTTCAAAAGCCTTATCAATTTCTTCATCAGTAAGGTTGGTATATCCCATCTTTTCGAGATGTTTTTTTATTGCATGGCGGCCTGAGTGTTTTCCCAAAACGATATGTGTTTCCGGCACTCCCACTGATTGCGGGGTCATAATCTCATAAGTCATTTTCTCCTTAATAAGGCCGTCTTGATGAATGCCCGACTCATGGGCAAACGCATTTGCCCCCACAATCGCCTTGTTAGGCTGAACAGGTATGCCGGTTATATCCGTCAACAGCCTTGACGAGTGATAGATAAGCTTCTTCTTAATGTTCGAACTAAATCCCAAGAGGTCTTTTCTCGTCTCCAGAGCCATAACAACCTCTTCCAATGAGGCGTTTCCTGCCCTCTCGCCTATGCCGTTTATGGTACACTCTACCTGTCTTGCCCCGTGCTTCAGGGCGGACAAAGAGTTTGCAACCGCCACACCGAGGTCATTATGGCAGTGAACCGATATGACTGCATCATTAATATTTTTTACGTTTTCGAAGAGGTACGCTATCAATTCACCGAATTCGTCAGGCATTGCGTATCCGACGGTATCGGGTATGTTAACAGTGTTAGCCCCTGCAGCTATAACGGCCTCTACAACTTCACAGAGGTAGTCTTTATCCGTTCTTGTCGCGTCCATGGGTGAAAATTCCACGTTTTTTGTATAGGTGCAGGCATGTTCCACGGCGGCACGTGCTTCCTTCAGAACCTGTTTTTGTGTTTTTTTCAACTGGTACTTGAGGTGTATGTCGGAGGTAGATATAAATGTGTGAATTCTGGGATCAGCCGCATCTTTAATCGCTTCCCATGCCCGATCAATATCTGCAAGATCTGCCCTGGCGAGAGCGGCGATCTGAGGGCCTCTGATTTCCCTGGCAATTTGCTGAACCGATGCAAAGTCTCCCTCTGATGCGACCGGAAACCCGGCTTCGATAATATCCACCCCCAGATTTTCCAGCTGCCTGGCAAATCTTAGTTTTTCATCCAGATTCATACTGAAACCTGGCGACTGTTCCCCATCCCTGAGGGTCGTATCGAATATAAAGACTCTTTTTTTGTTTGATTTTGTCATTCCTGCCTCCATTTAAATTTGATGGTTTTACAAAACAAAAAGGCCATGAGTTTTCCACCCATGGCCTTTAGATACTATCTTATATGTTGTCAGTTCATTTTTTCCTAAGGGCAACGGGCGGTGAATATGAATATGTGGCAAGAGCGAGGCTTAACACACGCAAAAGGTTATTTAAATTTAATAAGCCTCTTTCCACACCGCAGGTCACTTCCTAAAATCCTCCAAAGTAAAAGTGAGGAGATTTTAAAGCAAAACTATATAAATGTCAATTTATTTTTTGCTAAAATTTTTTTTACCCAGCTTGTACTGTACGCTGTCTACAAGGGCATACCAACTTGCCTCAATGATGTTTGTGCACACCCCGATGGTACTCCAGACTTCGTTTTCATCCCTTGTTTCCAGGAAAGCCCTTACCTTTGCCGCTGTTCC
>JADFWA010000166.1 GCA_015222855.1 Pseudomonadota bacterium
GATCGCACCTATTTCGTGTAATCGTCACAATGGCTACTGCGGGTAAGGGTTTTGAATAATGATTTTGTTCCAATACGCCTCCGGTATTCATGCCGCCCATTAAAAGGCGCCATGCCTGGTAATTACCTTCCAGACAGTCAAAATAAGTATCTTCAGGTCAAGGGCAACAGATTTCCTATCCACATATTCGAGATCATAGGCCACAGTTTTCCTGAAGGTTAATCTGCCTCTGCCGTTGATTTGGGGTAGGCCGGTTATGCCAGGTTTCACCGTGAACTTTCGCATTTGATCAGAACGATAGTTCGGCAGCATTTCAGGGATTTCAGGTCTGGGCCCCACAAATCTCATATCGCCTGTTAAAATATTCCAAAAATTCGGCAGTTCATCTAATGTGGAGCTGCGAAGCCATTTTCCCACCCTTGTTACCCGCGGGTCATCTTCTACCTTAAAGCAAATTTTCTCTATTTGTTCTTTTGTATAATTGTAGTCATACAATTCAGGGAACCTCTCTCTGGCATCCGAGTGCATGGTCCTGAATTTGACAAACCAGAAAGTTGTAGGGACCCGGTATTTCTTTTCGGGAGAAAAATGGGTATCCGCAACAGAAAGGGTTATGTCTTTCAGGAGGTCTTTGCCCGTGACTAACTTACTCCTACCGACCCTGCGTTGAAAAAACAAGGCAGGGCCCGGTGAATCCAGCTTGATGATCAAGGCTGTCACCAACATAACTGGCAAAGAGACGACCAACGCAATTAAGCTGGCCATGACCTCAACAACGTGGTAGAAAATCCTCGTCGCTTTCTCCCAAGATGACAAGGATAATCCATATCCTTCATCGGCGGGAATACAGAAAACCTGTCTCGGGCTGTACAATCCTGATAGAGGCCTGGGCTCGACACATACAAATTCAGCCTGACACTCCTTGTCAACAAAAATAGCCCGAGTTTCCGATTTCATTTCCATAAGCTTAATTACCCCCCCCTTAAAGATTTAAAAATATCACCATCCAGCTTGATAGACTTTTTCATAGGCAGAGACCGTCTGAACCGCTGCTCTTCGCCAACTAAAACCACGAGCACGTTCCAGCCCTCTTTGTATCATCTTCTGACGAAGTTCACTGTCCGTGAGGCATTTGAAGATGCCCTCAGCGATATCTTCGGGCCGATATGGGTCTACCAATATGGCAGCATCGCCAACCACCTCTGGAACCGACGTGGCGTTGGATGCCACGACAGGTGTGCCGCAGGCCATTGCTTCCAGGGGAGGCAGTCCGAACCCTTCGGAAAACGTAGGGAACACAAAAACATCAGCGCCGCTGTAAAACAACGGCAAGTCATGATGAGGCCGCCGTCCCACTAGTACGATGTGATCTTCCAACTTCAATTCTTTAATCGTTTGGAAAATACCCTCAGAAAGAAAGATTGTTTCTCCAAGCAGTACAAGTTTCTGTTCTACTTTTGATTCTTGGACAAGCATACTGTATGCGCGAATCAAGCCCTCAACGTTTTTCCGCTTTGTAAGTGCCCCTATGAAAAGAATGTATGGTTTTGTTATACCAAAGCCTTTTAGGAAAGCTGACAGAGTTTCCTTATTATCCATGGGCACCATCTCTTCCCCGATTCCCGGCTGGGTTATGAATATTCGTTCCGGGTCCATATGAAATCTCTCGATCAGCTTCTCTTTTAAGAACTCGGTATAACAAAAAATTGCTGAGGCGTTTCGAAGTGCTCTGTTTAGAAGAAAAAGGATTCTCC
>JADFWA010000167.1 GCA_015222855.1 Pseudomonadota bacterium
CATCTCTTTGCCTGAGTACATCACAGGAAACGCAGTGACAGGACGCATTTTGGGATAGTTCATAGTACCTTAAATGCAAGTGAACTAAAGTGCCTAGAGTGAACTAAAGTGAACTAAAGTGAGCTAAAATGCCTAAAGTTAAAAAATGCGCTTTCAGCGCAGCCTGTTTCAAATTTGACCGCGCCGAAGGCGTGTACATTAACTTTAGCTCACTTTAGGCACTTCAAACTTTAGACACTTTTGGGGTTGCGGCTTTGCCGCCTTAGCCCTTTGCCTATATCGTTTCCGTATCTCCAAGATATGCCTTTATAACCTCGGGATGATCCTGAACGACATCCGGAGGCCCTTCTGTCAGTTTCTCTCCGAAATTGAGCACCACAACATGCCTGGAAATACTCATTACAATCGACATATCATGTTCCACCAGGATCATAGTCTGCCCCCATGCCTCGTTCAACTCAACCAGAAAACGGTACATGTCTTCCTTCTCTTCGAGGTTCATCCCGGCAAAAGGCTCATCGAGAACCAAAAGCTTTGGTTCAAGAGCCAGTGCGCGGCCGAGTTCAACCCTCTTGCGCAATCCATAAGGAAGAGACCCGACCGGTTCTTTGCGGATGGCCTGCATCTCCAGAAAATCGATAATTTCCTCCAGAATCCGGTGGTGGCGGACCTCCTCCCTGCGTACAGATGGTGAAAAAAGGCCTGCCAGGCCAAGGTTGTAGTTTAAGTGAATATGGCGTGCCAGGAGCATATTTGACAGGACGGTCATACCGGGGAAAAGTTCGATATTCTGAAATGTCCTTCCGATTCCGAGCTTCGTAAGCTCATGGGTCGGCAGATTCGTTATATCTTGCCCGTTAAACAGAATCCGCCCCTCCTGTGCCCTGTAAAAACCCGTAATGCAGTTCAGGAGGCTCGTTTTGCCGGCGCCGTTCGGCCCGATAATTGCCATCAGTTCACCTGTGCGCACAGTAAGATCAATACGGCTGAGCGCCATAAGACCCCCGAAGGCAAGGGAAAGATCCCTTACCTCCAACTCTGCCTCCATTTTTTCCATCTTTGCGGGTTCAAATATACCCGGCTGACCACGAAATGCCCTCATTTTTTTGAACCTTTGTTGCTATTCAGCCACTAAGTCACCAAGACACAAAAGAAAAAGGTGAATTATATCCTATGGATATTTCAATCATCAAATCCGGCTACTCTTGGTGACTTTGTGTCTTTGTTGCCGAGTAGTTACTCTTTCACTTCAAAAGCCGTATTTTTTCCTTTCCCGGAACATAAAAATTCGTCAGGGGCGTATATGTACCGTCCTCGTGAACCTGAACCATCCTCGCCTCGAATGAAGCCCCATGGTCGGTCTTCGTGTAGGTAACTTTGGGTACAAGCCCTCCGAAATCTTCACCGCGAAATGACTCCATCGCCTTGTTTATCGTTTCTCTGTTGATCTCCCCAAATTTTTCATTTGCACGCTCAAATGCCCTCTCCATAATCATGCCGACAACAACACCTTCCCAGTAAGAGGCATCGAACTTATCAACCGTCCCGTATTTCTTCCACAACTCTCTCATCAACTTGATCCCGGGTGTTTCATCTACCGGAAGGCCGCCGGGAAATTGCATTCTTAATCTATCGCGTATCAGTCCTTTCCCCAGTTTGAAGAAATCCGGGTCGGTGGATGTCCATGTTCCCAGAAAAGCCGGATTGTATTTGATACGATCCGCACACTTGAAGGTGGTAATGATCGCAGAGGGAAGCATCTGCATGAAGACATATTCCGCACCCTTTTTCTTCAAGCGGAGCAGTTCGGTGGTAAGATCCAGTGTCCTTGTCGGAAATTCCTCAATGGCTACAATGTTTATATTACGTTTCTTCGCATATTCGATACTCGGCTTATGAATGGAACGGCCGTACGCATTATTATATGTTAGCAGACCGACCTTAGGAGCTTCCTTGCCTTTATGTATTGTTCGTATATACTCCATAACGGCATAACAATCCAGTTTGTAGCTGCCAAAGGGCAGATACATATAATCTACCGGTTGCTGGAGAATCTCCCAGCTTGTCGAGTAATTTATTGTCGGTATTTTATATCTCTGTATAATCGGCTTTGCCGCCATTCCTGACCCCGCGCTCCAGGTAGCGATCATATCCACCCTGTCTCGGACAGCAAATTTTCTGACGGCCGCAACGGCCTCAGCAACCTTGTAGCCTGTATCAACGAGTATCATTTCGATCTTATTCCCGGCGACACCTCCTTTCACCTCATTGACATACTTGAAATAATCCTTCTGACCCTTGGCGTGAAACTTTCCCCACGTGGAAGCCGGACCGGTCAGATTGATAGCTGCCCCCACTTTTATTGTTTTAGCCTGTGCCACCTGACCGAGACAGACCATCCCCAGAACAACTACCATAACGATTGCTAAATTGAATACCTTGCGCATACCTTTTTCCTCCTTTTTTAGTTTTATCAATAAAAAAAGGCCGTGGATTTTCCACGGCCTTTTAAACACAAAAAAGCCGTGGGCAGTTTATCTGGCCTGGCCACGGCTCATTTTACCAACTCAGGTTACGAGCGCAGTAGGCAGACCTCCCCAAAAAAGCTAAAAAAGCCAAAAAATCTGCCCACTCGATTATAGGTAACTCCGGTTATCTTCACTATCTCTCCCTAATGTTTCACCTTTTAAAGAAGTCATTCTCAAAAGTCAAGTAAAAATTTTACAGGCGGCACGAATCCGGAAAGCGGTAGACATAGATTGGATCATCATGAAGGGATGAATCGGGGGAAAGAATCTCCAGAGGTTTCCAGCCGGGAAGCGGAAAATTGCATGAGACAACCCTCGTCCCGGGACGAAGCTCTGCCTCCAGCTTTTTTGCCAGCCGCTCCATTACATCGGGAAAAAGATAGCAGAAAACAACGTTCGCATCACCAAGATCCACCTTCCAGAAGTTTCTCCACCTTATCTGGATTCCTTCTATCCCCAAACTGCGAACCCTGGCGATCAAATAAGCCATGGGGTTTACCTCAAATCCCATGGCCCTGACACCGTAGCGCTTTCTTGCCGCCCGGAGGACCCTGCCATCCCCGCAACCTATATCCACAAGAAGATCATCGGCACTCATGGGAACAGCGTCGAGAAAGGTACTGACCCTGATGTTGGCGGTAGGGACAAACATTGCTCCCTGCGTGATCGGCTGTACAGATACAGTAGCAAACATATACAACAACTTGACGGCAAAAAGCACGCCCATCAAGATTAGAACTGCAAAAATCCACTCCACCACCTTCATCTCCCTTTTTTCCTTATAAATCAACTTCCATACCCTGTCAAATCCAGAACCATAGACAGGACATCTCTACTATGGTATAAACCCAGTGGTCTTGCAGGGATTTTGTTGGGTTTTTCATGCTCAACCCAACCTGCGAATCTGCGGGAATCTGCGTAATCTGCGGATAACTTTCATATAAAGGAGGCAACCCGATGATAGATATCTCCAAAATTGATTACTCAGTGCTTGGCCGGCCGGAGATTGTGATGTTTCTGTTTAATCCCCGCCCCGAATGGGGTACACCAGGACCCGGATC
>JADFWA010000168.1 GCA_015222855.1 Pseudomonadota bacterium
GTCCATAATGGTGAATCGCTTAGACAGCCGAGACGGCTGTCCTACGGGATGGGGAGGACAGTCTTTATTTTCAATGTCTATTTGGGGGGGGAACAATCCTCGCTTTTAGTAATGCAGGGCTTTAGCCTTGCCATTTGTTTGTGCAGGGCTGAAGCTCTGCGCTACGATTTGATTTTACATGTGTGGTAGACTTGGGTGCAAATATGGAAAATATATTCACTGTCACTGAATTGACATCCGGCATCAAGATTCTTCTGGAATCCAGCTTTGACGTGCTCTGGGTCGAGGGGGAAATTTCCAATCTGCGTCGGCCCGCGTCCGGTCATTCATACTTTACCCTCAAGGACGAGAACAGCCAGATAAGGGCGGTCATATTCCGCCAGTCTTCGAGAATGATATCATTCGATCTTGAAGATGGGATGAGCATTATTTGCAGGGCAAGGCTAAGCGTTTACCAGCCGAGAGGGGAATATCAGCTGATCGTGGACACCGTCGAGCCGAAAGGCGTGGGCGCCCTTCAGCTTGCCTTCGAACAGCTCAAGGTGCGCCTGGAAAAGGAGGGGCTTTTCGATCCCTCCCGCAAAAAGCCGATACCTTCTCTTCCCGGCAGGATCGGTATTATCACTTCACCGACGGGCGCCGCAGTCAGGGACATTCTCAACATCACGGGAAGAAGGTTCCCCTCCGTTGACATATTGATTGCCCCGGTAAGGGTGCAGGGTGCGGAAGCCCCCCCTGAAATAACACAGGCTATAGCCGATTTGAATACAATTCCCGGCATTGATGTAATCATTTTGACCAGGGGGGGTGGATCTCTCGAAGACCTTGCCCCGTTCAATGATGAAAGGGTTGCCCGGGGCATTTATGATTCCGGGATTCCTGTTATCTCGGCAGTCGGTCATGAGATTGACTTTACAATTGCGGACTTTGCAGCCGATCTCAGGGCACCGACACCCTCCGCGGCCGCCGAACTGGTCGTGCCGATCAGAAGCGAACTGATCGAATCACTGGAGAACCTGCGTTTGAGGATGACCGGCAGCAACCGCAGGATGAGGAGCATGTTGAAAGAAAAGGCCATCCTTCTCAGGGAACGGCTCAAAGACCCCCGGAGAAAGATTGCCGATATGCGCATAAATCTTGATGACACAACCACCAGGCTCATAGCTGCCACCGCTTACGGACTGGATACCCGAAAAAACGTCCTGCACAATCTGGGGGCAAATCTGATGCACGCGAATCCGGCGGCGAATATAAGGGAATACATGCTTTTACTTGAAAATCTGGAGAAAAACATGTTAGCTGGATGTCGTTACTTCCTGAACAATTTGAAAAACAGGGTTGAGGGTAATATGACCATGCTGGATATGTTAAGCCCACTGTCCGTACTGAAGAGGGGTTACAGCATTGTCAGGAAGCTTCCGGAGGGTGACATTATCAGGAAATCAAGTTCGGTAACTGTTGGAAGCGATGTCTCCGTAAAGGTTTCATCGGGAAGTTTTAATGCCAAGGTCACACAGATTTTACCGGAGTAAGATAAAATGGCAGAAAAAAAGTTTGAAGAAGCGCTGAAAAAGCTGGAAGAAATCGTCAGGAAGATGGAAAGCGGGGATTTGACCCTGGAGGAATCCCTGAAATCTTTTGAAGAAGGGGTTAGCCTTTCCCGGTTTTGCGCTAAAAAACTGGATGAGGCGGAGAGGCGGATTGATATCCTGCTGAAGAATGAAGAGGGTCTGGATATCCAACCTTTTGAGGAGGAGAGTGAAAACAACAACTAAGGCTAACCTCTTTTATGTCAGTAGTAGGTTGGGTTAAGGAACGAAACCCAACAATACCAAGGGCTGTATCGAAGAAATAAGTGACTGACCCTCACGGAGGAATGACAATGAAGACAAAAATGACCATGATTTATTGGAAATCTGATAAATTTTGGCTGGGTAAACTCCTTGAACACCCGGAAATTATGACGCAGGGGAAAACGCTTGAGGAACTGGAAGAAAATATTAAGGATGCGTATTTCCTAATGGCTATGGATGATGTGCCAGAAGAATACGAAATGAAAGAAATTTCTATATGAAAAGAAAAGAGTTTATCCGGCAGCTCTTGAAAGATGGGTGCATTCTTTTAAGGCATGGAGC
This sequence comes from Pseudomonadota bacterium, assembly GCA_015222855.1. Taxonomy (GTDB): domain Bacteria; phylum Desulfobacterota; class Syntrophia; order Syntrophales; family JADFWA01; genus JADFWA01. The sequence continues at coordinate 2,136 of JADFWA010000168.1, forward strand.
AAAACACGATATTTATTTGAACCCTTCTACTGGCAAGAAACAACCTGTCCCAAGGCACTCAGAAATTGATGATAGATTGATTAAACATATTAGAAAATATCTGGGATTGATGTAGCTTCCAAGCTTGCAGGTTGGGTTGAGGAACGAAACCCAACAACACCAAGGGCTGTATCGAAGAAATAGGGGAAGTGTCCCTAATATTCCCATGCGTGGTATGAGAGTTTGTCTCTAAGTTTCACTAAACCGCCGGATTAGCATTTTTATTGGTGGCCTGGCTTTTTGCGAGATCATCAAGTTTTGAGTTCAAC
>JADFWA010000169.1 GCA_015222855.1 Pseudomonadota bacterium
AGATAAAATCTTTATATCCAGAGAGTTATGTTGATGGCGGGGTAGGTAAAGTAATCTTGCTTTGAAGGGTATTAGGACAGCAATTTCATCTAACAAGGCAATTAAGCCGAACAAAGGGCGGCTCGGTGAAATTCTCACAATCGGTTCTTTAAATAAGTTTTAGTGCAAATTTAGATGTTCTGTTCATCGAAGCTCTTTGGTGGCTTATCGCCATCGGTTAGGTTCTAGTGGAGGGAGAGGGTTATTAATTTAAGTAGCTGATATGGCTAAAGGAATCATATTGGGGTTGTCCGCTCAGTTAGCTTTCGGACTTACATTTATTAATCCGGCTGTATTTTACGAGAATCAGCAGTTCGTTAAATCAGGTCTGATACTGTTTACAGAGTGTATGCTTTCTAAGACGCTCGGGCAGAAAATGCCGGTAATAGGAAGAAAGCAGATAGTCGGATTTTTTTCATTGCTGTCGGCTTTGTCATATTTACGGCAGAATAACTGATAATTCTCGAGCAGGCAATTAAGGAGAGGTGAAGTTGGGAAAGGATTGCCCTGTATTAGGGATAGATGAAATAGGGAGAAAGCCGATACAAATCAAAAATGCGAACATTGAGATACAATCAACCGGTCATCCTAATAAAACTCTGAAGAAAAAATTAAGAGAAATCAGAACATTTAAGGAGATAGGCATCTTTCCTTCCGGTCTGTCTTTTAATGAGAAATGTGTGAAAAGTTCTTTTACTGACAGGCACGGAAATGTTAACGAAAATTATTCTGTCGGAGTTCGTTTTCCCTGTAATAACTACGAATATTATATAAAAACAGCGGGGAAAGGATGTGGAGTCTCTGTCAGTCATGCAAATAATGAAAAAGAGGTTTTCAGCCGTGTCGAAGTAATAAACGGTATATGTCTTTACGGTGGTGAAAAATTCTTACTGAAAACTCAGAAACGAAACCCGGTATCTCTCACGGATTTGAATTTTCAGGTAAATGAAGCGATATACGATATTTCCGTAGATGAAAGTTTTTCTGTTTACGAAATTGATGCTGTTATCGGTTTATCTTCTTTTATCAATATATTAGTCGAATGGAACGAAAATATAGACACAATTCACATAGAAATTCCGAAAGGGCAATATTATTTGTTTCTTGCGGATGTCTATGAAAAAGGGTATTTATCACCGGAACTTTTTCAAAAATGTATAAGCGAGATTGATAAGAGACATGAAACAATATTTCAGGCATATAAGAAGAGATTAACTCTTCGGAATATAAATAAAATAGAACCATTGGCGTTGATCGAGGACTATTTTTCGGAAACTCTGGAGAAGAGAAAAGATATTTGTATTGAAAAAGCTCGGCAGATTTTGTCTCAGGATGAAACATGGCGGCAGATACTATCGGTACAGCGCCCTGAAAAATGGAAAGAACTGAGTTACCTGTCTCATATAGTGGTATTTCTCAAAGTCGGAGAAAAGGAGTCCGGTAAAGCCGTATTGCAGGTAGATGACCCTATCGAAGAAAAAATTCGGATGGAAACCTCAAAAGTTATAAACAAACTCGGAGAAAAAAATAATTACAGAATATGGGGAATATATCCGCTTCAGAAGGTGTTTCTGAATCCGAAATATTGCCGTAACTCCGATTTGTATTATTGTCCGAATATTAAGCTGAACATCAGTATGATAAAAAAAATTATTGCTCAATACAAATATAAAGGCAACTTGTAAAAGAAAAGAGCCTAACCTTTAAGGATTGAGACGAGCATGAATAGTGAGTGGATTGGGGGGACGTCCATCAACAAGTAAATAACTTGACATGATGTTGATATACTGATAATAGAAGTTTCATGCCAAGATTAGCCCGCCTCGATGCCCCCGGTGTTCTGTCCCGCGTTCCGCGGGATTATCATCCGTGGGATAGAACGCCGAAAAATATTTAAGGACAATAAGGACAAGGATAATTTTCTTGACCGCCTGGGAACCCTGTTACCTGAAACAAAAATAACCTGCTATGCATGGGCGCTTTTATCCAATCATGCCCATTTTTTATTCCGAACCGGGGATACACCTCTATCAACATTAATGCGGCGAGTACTTAAGGGCTATGCGGTAAGCTTCAACCGGAGGCACAAACGGCATGGTCAGCTTTTTCAAAATCGCTATAAATCCATTATTTGCCAGGAGGATGCCTATCTCAAAGAGCTGGTACGATATATCCATTTAAACCCATTGAGGGCAAGAATCGTCTCTGACATATCCGAACTCAACACTTATGCCTATTGTGGTCACAGTGTGTTAATGGCCAAGAAAAAACGGCCATGGCAGGATATGGGATACGTACTGTCCTACTTTGGAAAATCGCTTCGTGAATCCCGAAAACGCTACCTACAATATGTTGAATCGGGGATTGAACAGGGAAGGCGGCCCGAGCTTGTGGGCGGTGGATTGATACGGAGTCTCGGCGGATGGAAGGCTGTAAAGAATGCTCGTTTAAGTGGTCAGGATAGAATGAAGGGTGATCATCGAATATTGGGGGATAGTGCCTTTGTGATGGAGGTGCTTGCAGAGGCAGAAGAAAAATTTGAACGTTTCTATGAGCTGAAAAGCAAAGGATATGATCTTGATACAATAGAGCAGAAGGTTTGCGAGATTTTTGGCATAGAACCGGATGAAATATATTCAAAGAGCCGTCAAAAAACAAGGGCGGAAGCAAGGGGGTTATATTGTTACTGGGCGGTTGTGGAACTGGGATACTCATTGGCAGATTTGGCAAGACTTCTTGGCATGACCGGTCAAGGGGTCGGGTATGCTGTGCGAAGGGGTGAGCGAATCGCCAAAGCAAACAATTATAGACTTATAGATTGAGTTAATTACTTATTGATGGACGTCCCCCCAGCTCCCATTCCGCTCTATGCGCGATGGAAATGAATGCGTGAGGGGGGGCGGAATCGTGAAAATGACTAATGAAATAAAGGCAATGAAAAGAAAGCGGACAGACATGCAGACCCTTCATGGGAAGTTATGCGTGGCTCTTTATGAGAAATTAGGGGGTAAGGTATTGCCGGTTATGGAAGAGATCTATGGCCAATACGGGTTTGAAGTGGGTTTGGGTCTCAAGGAAAAGTGGGAACCTCGAGACCTTGCTGAAGCTGCAAAGGCATTCGTTGAGATGTGCAACAGCAATGGCCTCCCTTCCAAAGTAGAGGTGCAAGACAGCGTTGCTTACTGGACAGGGTGCTGCTGTCCTTTCGGCATTGAAAACACGCACAGGCCAGTTTGCGAAGCTTTTATGGCCATGGACCGGGAACTGTTTCGAGCCGTTTTGGGCGTGGCTAAAGATAAAATGGAATTTACAATCGACAAATGCCTGGCGGACGGAGATGACTGCTGCAAGGGAGTTTTCAGGCTGCTTTAAATGGATGTGGAAGGAAATAGTGGAATCCGGGACATCCCAAATAATTAATGGAAAGAGTTGAAAATGGAAGCCTCGATAATTAAGCAACAGGCGATTGACGCCTTCCGAGACCATGTGTCCTATGGCAAGGTAGCCTTCTTTGAAAAATATGGGATGAACTTTGTAATGGGCCGCAGGGAAGGACCATACCTATGGAACTTAGATGAAACAAACCGATTGTTCAATCTCCATTGCAACGGGGGAGTATTCAATCTGGGGCACCGGAATCAGGAACTTATCGATCTTTTGAAAGAAACCCTCAATGAGTGGGACATCGGAAATCACCACCTTATGAGCAAGCCCAGAGCCGATCTAGCCCAACTATTAGCAGAATTGATGCCGGAAGACCTGGACTACACTGTATTCGGGGTCGGGGGCGGAGAAGCTGTGGATTTAGCCTTCAAGGTGGCACGGGCATACACCGGCCGGAGTAAAATCATTTCTGCCCTGGGGGGTTATCATGGTCATACGGGGCTGGCCCTCGCTGCCGGGGATGAGAAATATAGGGCCCCTTTTGGACCCCAGGCGCCCGGGTTTGTGCAGGTCCCTTTCGGAAACCTTGATGCACTCGCGGCCGCAGCAGATAAAGATACAGCTGCCGTTATTCTGGAAACCGTTCCCGCAACCCTGGGTGTTGTGATTCCACAGGAGGACTATCTCCCGTCGGTGTGTGATTTTTGCAATGAGCAGGATATTATTCTCATCCTCGACGAAGTCCAGACAGGCCTGGGACGATCCGGTAAGCTCTGGGCCTTTGAAAATTTTGGGGTAGTACCGGATATGGTAGTCATAGGGAAGGGACTGTCCGGAGG
>JADFWA010000170.1 GCA_015222855.1 Pseudomonadota bacterium
CCAGTTGATTGCCGATGTTTTTTTATAGGCCAGATCTTTTTCATACATCCAGAGGAAGAAAAGTTGTTCCCACCTGTAGTACTCCGGTTCGCAGGTCGACAGTTCCCTGTCCCAGTCGTAACTGAATCCCATCCTCTTGAGCTGTTTTCTCATGTAGGCGATGTTCTCGTTCGTCCATTTTGAGGGATGAATCCCATGCTCAATGGCGGCATTTTCCGCCGGCATACCGAAGGAATCCCACCCCATCGGATGTAGCACGTTGAATCCCCTCAGCCGTTTGTACCGTGCCACCACATCGCCGATGGTATAATTTCTCACATGCCCCATGTGAATCCTGCCGGAGGGATAGGGAAACATCTCCAAGAGGTAGTACTTTTCCTTGCCGGGATCCTCCGCCACCTTGAAGGTCTTTTCTTCTTCCCAGCGTTCTTGCCACTTATCTTCAATTTCATGCGGGTTGTATTTTCTGTTCACGGGTATCTCCCACGGTTGGTTTACTGAAGTTTTCGTAACTATTCAGCCACCAAGACACGAAGTCACTAAAATCATATCATAATTTATGATAACCAGAGGCATTTTATTAATTTCTACACTTTGTGTCTTAGTGACTTTGTGGCTGAGTAGTTACAAGTTTCCTAACACGTCTTCAATGTTCTTTCAATTCCTATTTTCTCCAGAATTCCGGTATCAAGAGGACGATGACGGTGTAAATTTCAAGCCTTCCCACCAGCATACAGAAGGAGAGGAGCCACTTTCCAGGGTAAGGAAGTTCAGTGTAGGTCGAAACAGGACCTACCATTCCGAACCCCGGTCCCACATTACCGATGGTTGCCGCAACCGAGGAGAAGGCTGTCATCATATCCACTCCGAGGAGAGACATGATGAGGGTGGCAACAATGGTCAATGAAAGGTAGAGGATGAAAAAGCCCCAGATGCTCCCCATTATTTCTGCGGATACGATGTCCTTTCCAAGTTTAACCGTAGTCACGGCGTGGGGGTGTACAAGCCTGTACAGTTCCTTGTAAGCATGTTTTATAATAAGGAGTATTCTCAGGCACTTTATACTCCCACCGGTGGAACCCGCCGATCCTCCCACGAACATTAGCAGGAGCAGTATAATCTTGGAGAGCGCGGGCCAGCCGGCAAAGTCGTGTGTTACATAACCTGTTGTTGTTAATATGGAAACCACCTGGAAAGAAGCGTAACGGAAAGATTTCGCCATCTCGCCAAAGAGATTCAGGCGCAGGTTCAGAGTTACTATGATTGTTGTAATGAGTGCAACGGCGAGGAAAAAACGAAGTTCACTGTTTTTAAAGACTGTCTTGAATCTTCCTGTAAGGATGCTGTAGTGAAGAGAGAAGTTGATCCCGGCTATCAGCATGAATATGGTGATTATCGCATCTATGTATGCACTGTGAAAGTGGGCTATGCTGGCGTCACTTGTGGAGAAACCACCTGTAGCCATTGTTGTGAAGGTGTGACAGAGTGATTCAAAAACACTCATTCCTCCCAAGAGCAGGAGGATAAATTCAACTGTTGAGATAATGACATAAACTATCCAGAGGATCCTGGCCGTTTCCGCTATGCGTGGCCTGAGTTTATCCTTTACCGGACCGGGCAGTTCCGCCTTGTATAGCTGCATTCCTCCTACCCCGAGAAGCGGGAGGATGGCAATCGATAGTACAATAATTCCCATTCCTCCAAGCCATTGGGAGAGAGAGCGCCACAGGAGGATGCCGTGGGGAATGTCTGCTATGTTTGTGATAACAGTTGCCCCGGTGGTTGTAAACCCGGACATGGATTCAAAAAACGCATCGGCAAAGGTGGGGAATATCCCATATAGAAGATAGGGGAGGGACCCGAATGCGGCAGCGAGGACCCAGCCGGCAGTTACAATTATAAAACCCTCCTTATGGGTTAAGGATATTCTCTTTTCACGCGGCCTGAAGAAGAAATAAAGAACACCGCCTGTTGCGGATGTTATCAGCAGGGACAGGACAAGGGCGCTGAGATCGCCTTCCCCGGAGTAAACAGACCACCCTATGGGAAGGAGCATGGCAAGACCCAGAAAGAAGAGAAATGCCCCCAGAATGTGAAGGATGTGTGTTACCTTCATTAAAAATAGTCCAGCTTGACGGTCAGGATTTTTTCCACCTGCGAAATTGCACTGCGGAGTGTAAATATTACAACATGGTCTCCCGGAAGGACAACGGAGTCACCCCCTGGAATGATGACCTCGTCTCCCCGCATGATGGCGCCTACAATCGTACCCTTGGGGAACTTGATATCTTTGAAGGGTTTATTCGTTATTTCTGATGTCTCTAAGGCAACAACTTCAAAGATTTCCGCCTTCTCATCATACAGAGGTGTGGCTGAAACGATTTTCCCTTTTCTTATGTAGTGCAATATCTTGCCGATTGCGGCATGTCTCGGGTTTATAACGCCATCTATGCCGACTGTAGAAATAAGATGGACATAGTCCGCCCTGTTTATCAGGGATATCGCTTTCCTGGCTCCAAGCTGCTTTGCCACCAGGGCGCCCAGAATGTTTGCCTCTTCGTCGCTTGTCACGGCAATAAAATAATCGGTATCCTGGATGTTCTCCTCCTTGAGGAGTTCCTCGCTTGTCCCGTCCCCATGCAGGACAACCGTCTTATTCAGATTGGAGGCCAGCATTTCACACCTGTCCTGTCTTTTTTCGATGATCTTGGTGGAAATGCCTTTCTTTTCAAACTGTTCAGACAGTATGAGACCAGTGATTCCTCCTCCCATTATAATAACCCTTTTGGGAGGATCGATATCCTTTTCAAAAAATTCAAGCACATACCCAACCTCGGACGACTCTGCCACAGCGAAGAGATAATCGTTCGCCTCAATGACCGAATCACCGGTCGGTACGATCATTTTCTCTCCCCTGGTGATGGATACAATCAGGACCTTTGCCCCGCCACTCATTTCTCTGAGTTCACTCAGTTTTTTCCCCACTGCGATACAGTCGGGATCTATATTGAACCCTACAAGCTTAATACGTCCTCCGGCAAAATCGATAATCTCTGAAGCGCCGGGAAATTCCATGAGATTGACGGCATTTTTTACCGCTTCTCGCTCCGGATTGATGCAGAGATCTATATTGAGATGGTTTTTGTCGAAGAGGACGGAATTTTCGTTCAGTTCCGGATTCCTTATCCTGGATATCTTGAGAGGCACTTTCGACTGTGTGGCTGCAAGCAGGCAGGCTACCATATTCGTTTCGTCACTATCGGTTACGGCGACGACCATATCTGAGCGGTCCAGATCGGCCATTTTCAGGACGTGCGGACTGCTCCCGCTGCCCGGTATCGTCTGCACATCCAGATTTTCAGAGACCATCTTTAACTGTTCTTCGTTTTTGTCTATGATGACAACATCGTTGCCCTCTTTGGAAAGGATATCCGCTATGTTATAGCCGACTTCACCTGCCCCTATTATTATTATTCTCACCTTTGTACAACCCTCCCAATGCAAATATCAAAATGCAAAATGCAAAACGAAATCCTGATCATTTTACTTTTAAATTTTTAATTTTGATATTTGATATGATTCCCCTTAACCTGTAATTCAGTTGCTTACAATATCAATCCTGCCCTTTCCCTTGACGCCCACTTTAAACTTGTGCAGCCCTAAAATAACCTCGTCGAGACAGGATTCATCACCCAGCACACAGGGTGAGACCGAATTTAAGTCCTCAATATTTTCCGAAATAAAGTCAAAGCATCCTGTGATCATGGCCTCTGTCATTAGCGGTACTTCCAGATTGCACCGTTGGGCGGCCGGGATGTCAAAGGCGAAGTCAACGCAACCTATTTTTGTGATTGTGTGTGAAATATTGTACCCTGCCGTGTACAATGTATCATAGGTCAGCTCGGTAGACTTTCCCAAGCCGAAAAGTAATACCTTCGAGGAGGGGATTCGCTGATGTGGAGCAATGAGAACTTTTTCCATAAAAAGTCCTGTGATTTTGCCCTTTGCAATTTTTGTTGAAATCATACCGTTGAGACGCCAGTCAACAAGACCACAGTAACCTTTCGGCGGCCTTTCATCGGAGAAGAATCCGAGGACCAGACCCTCGTTATTCAAGACATCCGGCGGTTCTGTCGATATCCTAATCTGCATTTTCTTTTCGCAATCTTGCGCGTAAGGCATCCAGAATGCCATTTATAAAAGGGCCTGAATTTTCTGAGCCATAATCTTTCCCGAGATCTATCGCCTCGTTAAGGATCACCTTGGAGGGGATGTCACGGCAGTATAAGAACTCATAGGCGGCAATTCTCAGGATGTTTCTGTCTACCTTTGCCATTCTTTTGAGAGTCCAGTGTTCGGAACAACTGCCAATGAGCCTGTCTATTTCTTCTCTGTTGTTCCAAGCGCCTTCTATCAACGTGGAAGAGAATTCTCTCACCTCTTCCGGAGCTTCGAAGTTGTCCCAGAAAAGCCGGACGGCCTCTTCGACGTCAATCTTTAAAACATCAATCTGGTAAAGAACCTGCAGGGCAACTTCTCTTGCCTTTCTCCTGCGACCCATTAACTCCCCTACGCGTAAACTTCTATAATTTTCTGAAAAGATCGACCATCTCGATAGCGGAGATGGCGGCATCCCATCCCTTATTGCCCGATTTCGAACCGGCCCTTTCTATTGCCTGTTCAATCGTGTCTGTAGTGATAACACCAAAGGTGACAGGAATTTCGGTCTCCATCGCCGCAAGGGCAACCCCCTTGGTAACTTCGGCGCTGATGTACTCAAAATGAGGAGTAGCTCCCCTTATCACCGCCCCAAGACATATAACGGCGTCGAATTTCCCGCTCTTTGCAAGTTTCTTGGCTGCAAGCGGTATCTCGAAAGCGCCTGGAACCTTTATAATACGTATATCTTTCTCGTCTGCCCCCGACCGTATAAGGGCATCAACGGCGCCGTCTATAAGTCTTCCGCAGATAAAATCATTAAAACGGCTTGCTATCAAGCCAAACTTCATGCCTTTTGCAAGAATTTTTCCTTCAATAATCTTCGGCATCACCATATCTCCTTTTCTTTTTAGTAATTACTCAGCCACCAAGACACGAAGTCACTAAAATCATATCATAATTTATGATAACCAGAGGCATTTGATTAATAAAATTTTCCG
>JADFWA010000016.1 GCA_015222855.1 Pseudomonadota bacterium
CGGAATATCAAATATATGCCTGCGGTTATTTTTTTCGCAGGCCTTGATCTTGAACAAAAATCCTCATTTCTGGATGGACACTAATTGATCTGCACAATTTTATTCCCTTTTACCATGAGGACAAAGAGGGACTTTTTTGCGTCTCCCGTTTCTGAAAAGGAGGTATTTCCTGTAATTCCGGGATAATCTTTTAACTCAAAGAGACTGTCTCTCAAATCGTCTCTTACCTCGACACGGTTTTCATTTATTATGTTTACCATGATGCTGGCCGCATCGTATGACAGGGCCTCCAGATCATCGGGTTCCCTGCCGTAAGCGACATAAAAATTATCGATGAAATCCCTGACGGCAGGATAAAAGCTGTCCAGAAAGAAGCCATCGACAAAAATGGCTCCCTCAAGATATTTGCTCTCCCCCTTGAGAAGCTGGGGGGAATTCCAGCTATTGGTTCCGAGCAGCTGGATTCCGGTCACATCATAGAAGGCCAGTTGTGGAGCTATCATCCTTACTCTGGAATGGGAGCCGGGGATAAAAAGGGCATCGAAATTTACTGTCGGTTTTGGTTCGTCTTTTGATTTTCCATTATTCTTCCTCGAAGGGAGACCGGCTAACAACTTAATTTCTTTGCCGAAGTCTGTCTGTTTGGTGTCATAGGACTTTACTCCCTTGATTTCTCCTCCCCAGCGCAGCACCTCATCCCAGAACAGATTCATCATTTCGGTGCCGTATTTATTCGTCGGGTAAAGTATGGCGAATCTGGTCATTCCGAGGTTCTGAACAGAATACTTTACAAGCGTTCTTATCTGCATCAGGCTGGTCAGGAAATCCCGGAAGACGTAATCTCCAAGGATGGTTATCCCCTCTTTCTGGGTCAGGGTCAGTATCGGGACGCTCAGCTTCTGAGCCTCCCTGGCAGCCTCAAGGGCGGTTGTGCTCCCAAGAGGACCCAGGATGCCGATTACCTTATCCCGATTGACTAATTTGACCACCGCCTCTCTTGCCGCTTCCGGATCGCTTTTCGAGTCTTCGATGACAAGTTTTATCGGACTTTTTTTCTCGGGATCGAATATTCCGGTCGCGAGAATAATGGCTTCCAACGCTTTGTTGCCATAGCGGGCATATCTTCCGGTGAGAGGTAGTATGCAGCCTATGGCATAGCGGCCTACAAGCTTCATCTCCTTTAATCTTTGGCGAAAAATTTTGGCTTTTTCAAAGTATGGGTGGTCTCCGTGAAAGAGAAGGAATTTGCTGGTATATTTCTTCGCATTTTCGATGTCGTTGTTTCGGTAGTAGGCCTCGGCCAGGGCATAGATGATGTATCCCGAGGGGTATCCGTACCAGTAAGTCTGATATATTTCTTCAAGCTGGTCCAGGGAAAGCTTTGCGGTGACAATCTCCGCGACTTTCTCTTTTATATCATCGCTGAGTTTTGCGCCGGGCCTTTTTTTGAGGACCTTCATATAATATACGAAGGCATCATAGGGGTTTTCCTGCTCCATAAAATTGTCACCGACAAGCGCCAGTATCAGGGATCTCCGGTAGGGTGTAATCTTTTCCTGTAAAAGGCTTTCCGCGATTTCCTGAGAGAGATCACACCTTCCCAGCCTGGAATAACAGAGGGCAAGTTGATAGCGGGCCTCATCATAGAGTGAGTTTCCGGGAAAATTCCTGACTATTGTGGTGAAATTTTTAGCCGCTTCCTCAGGCTCTCCCTTGATAGTATATATCTCACCCATCCTGAAATGAGACCATGCAGTCAGGTCTTCCGGTGGAGACTGTTGCAGGATGCCTCCATAAAGATTTACCGCCTCATCCAGCCTTCCGGCATTGAATGCCTCCTCGGCATTGTTGAGTGTGCGAAGGAATTTTTTAGGAACCTCAGGCGGCATCGATATTTTTTCTCTTTCAACCACAGGTATCGTGGCACATCCCGCCGCGAGCAGGATAAGGGTAAAATAAAAAATCACCAATATTTTAAACCGCTTTGTTGAAAGCAAATTTGTCACCTCAGTAAATCGAGTTCAGAGTTCCGGGTTCCGAGTTCAAAGTTTAAACTCTGAACTATCTATAAAGTGAATTGATATAACTTAGTGCCTTTCTGGCCACCTTCGGGGAATCTATCAGAACGGAAAGCTCGTTATTGTATTTCAGCGCAGAACTGGTCAGATTATGGCTTCCCAGAAAGGTGTATCTCCTGTCGATAACAACTACCTTCGTATGAGTCCTCGTTGTCGGGTGATCAAAAGAAACGTCAATGCCTCCCTTTCTCAATCTCATTGCCGTTTCTATATTATTTTTGTTTATCTGTGAATTTGAATCTTTTCCTATTTCAAGAAGAACCTTTACCTTAACCCCTCTTTCGGCCGCCCGAATCAGATGGTTAAGGAGTCTATCGGGATAATTGCTTCTGTAACCATTTGTCTTGAACAGAAAGAAGGACATGACGATTTCATTTTTGGCGTTGTCTATTGCCTTTATCAGGGTCGGGAAATAAGCTCTGTTTTTAAGAAGTGTCGCGCGGCAGTCTGAGGCCTGACCGGTTGAATGGGATAGAGACGGTATCGGCAGGATGAAGAGAAGAGCGAGGAGGCAGACTAAGGGGAGCGGGATTGTTTTAGAAAAACGGGTTGCCATTTAGAAAACCTTGCTATTTACCCCCTTCCCCCCTTTGCTAAAAGGGGGGAAGGGGGAGGTTACTGTTGTAAATTATTCCCCACATTCGAACTAAAATAAAAATGCCCGAAAGGGAAGCTTCCCCCTTACGGGCAGGAAGCTTCCCGGCAAGGAATATGTTTATTTTCATTGCGGCCCCCTTGCGGGATGCGCCCCCGGTCAATTATTATGGCTTCCGGGCATATCATTTTTAAAGCTGACGACTGATTGCTGACTGCTGATAGCTGTCTTTACTTGACCTCTTCAAAATCCGCATCCACGACATCTTCATCTTTCTTTTCAGCTTCCGCTTTTCCTTCCTCTTCCGGGCCTGCGCCTGCTTCCGCCCCCGCCTGTTCTTCTGCCGTCTTGGCGTACATGGCCTCAGCGAGCTTGTGGGATGCCTGGGTCAATTCTTCCTGAGCAGCCTTGATGGCGTCGATATCATCACCTTCCAAGGCCTTCTTGACTTTGGCAACGGCCTCCTCTATCTTTGTCTTTTCCGCCGCGTCTATCTTATCTCCAAACTCTTTGATGTTTTTCTCAACGCCGTAGACAAGGGAATCGGCCTGATTTCTGGCCTCAATCAGAGCTCTTTTCTTTTCATCCTCGCCGGCATGCGCCTCGGCCTCTTTTACCAGATTGTCTATTTCCTCCTCAGAAAGGCCGCTCGAAGAGGTGATCTTGATGCTCTGTTCCTTTCCCGTTCCCATATCCTTGGCGGAAACATGGACGATACCGTTGGCGTCGATATCGAATGCAACATCTATCTGGGGAAGCCCCCTCGGTGCAGGGGGGATTCCTACCAATTCAAATCTGCCGAGGGTCCTGTTGTCTCCTGCCATGGGGCGTTCCCCCTGGAGCACATGGATGC
>JADFWA010000171.1 GCA_015222855.1 Pseudomonadota bacterium
GTTAGTTAGTTAGTTAGTTAGTTAGTTTCATTGGTTGAGTTGGTTATAACAGAACCAATTCAACCAACCAACTAATACAACCAACACAACATTTAAGGGTTATTATATGAACATCCATCCAACAGCCATTGTATCCCCAGAGGCACATCTGGAAGAAGGGGTTGAGGTGGGCCCCTATACCGTCATCAACCCTGACGTAACCATAGGTAAAAATACGGTCATAGGTCCTCATGTGGTCATAGAAAGTCATACGGATATAGGGGAAAACTGCCGTATTTTTCAATTCTGCTCGCTGGGTGGCGACCCGCAGGATCTGAAATTCGGGGGTGAAGAATCGAGGGTTATCATAGGAAACAACAATACAATCAGAGAGTATGTCACCATCAACAGGGCGACATCCGCCGACATCGGGGTAACCATAATAGGCGACAACAACTTTTTGATGGCATACTGCCATATCGCCCACAACTGCAAACTGGAGAACAACATCGTCATGGCCAATGCCTCCACTTTAGCCGGTCACATACATGTTGAAGACTATGCCATAATTGGGGGGATGGTTGGATTTCACCAGTTTACCCGCATAGGCTGCCACTGTATGATCGGCGGCGCATCCGCCGTCTCGAAGGACGTTCCCCCTTACGTACTGGCGGCAGGCAATTATGCGGAAGTCCAGGGACTCAACCTGATCGGGCTAAAGCGAAGGGGATTTAAAAAAGAAACCATACGGGCGTTGAAAAAGGCTTATACGATAATATTCAGATCGTCACTGTTACTCTCTGAGGCCATAAAAAGAGTAGAGGAAGAGGTTGAAGACATTCCAGAAGTAAAACACTTCATTGACTTTATACAAAAATCCGAGAGAGGGATATGTAGGTAAGTTTCACTTGTTATAATTCAAGACTGAAATTCGTGTTTTTTTGTTGTAGAAAATGTTTTGTCATGGAAATAAATCCGAATATCGAAATTCGTAAAACGTAAATCGTTATTCGTAAATCGGTCCCCGATTTTCGATATTCGAATTACGAATAACGTATTTCGAATTTATTATAACTTTATAACTCGTTAAAACTGGTTTTGTTCCGTTAATCCGTTAGGATCACTGATAAAAATGAAACAAATTAGAGTCGGCGTGGTAGGCATAGGACATCTGGGAAACTACCACCTGCAAAAATATCAAAAATTGCCGGGAAATAAAATAGTCGGTGTGGCTGACATAGTGGAGGAACAAGCACTTTCAGCCGCGGAGCAGTACGACTGCGATACCTTCCTTGATCACCGTGATCTTATAGGGAAGGTTGACGCGGTGAGTATCGCCGTCCCAACCTTATCGCATTACAGGATAGCAAAGGACTTCCTTGAATCGGGGGTTGACGTCCTTCTTGAAAAACCTATCACAGAAACACTTGAAGAGGCCGATGAGCTTGTCGCAATTGCCGACAAAGTGGGGGCAATTTTTCAAATAGGATTCGTCGAAAGGTTCAATCCGGCCATAGTCGCCCTGAACACGGTCATAGGAAACCCCCTTTTCATTGAATCCCACCGCCTTCATCCCTTCGGGGAGCGTGGGACGGATGTTGACGTCATCCTGGATCTGATGATACACGACCTTGACATTATACTTCATTTTGTGAAATCTCCCGTGACGGACGTGGAAGCTGTCGGCGTATCCGTTCTATCGAACAAGGTTGATATAGCCAACGTCAGGATTACATTCCAAAACGGATGCGTGGCAAACATCACCGCCAGCAGGATAACAGGCAAGAAACTGCAGAAGATAAGATTTTTCGGACCCGAGGGGTACCATTCCGTCAATTACAGAAAAAGGGAACTGGTATCACTCGGAAGAAAGAACGGGACAAACGGCCGGATAGAAATAGTCCCCAATAATGTAGAGGTGAAAGAACATGATCCCTTGGAAGAGGAGATAAGGTCATTTCTTGATTCCGTTACCGAAAGGACTCCCCCGCCGGTTTCAGGAAAGGATGGAAGGGAATCGCTGAAACTGGCCCTGCACATTATTGAAAAGATGAAAACCGGCGAGGAATTTATACAATGATACCAATGGTCGACCTGCAAAGACAGTATAAAATCCTCAAAACCGACATTGATTCGGCAGTTGCTGAAGTATTGAATGACTGCCGGTTCATATTGGGCCCAAACGTCTCCGAACTGGAAAAAGAGGTGGCGGCATACCACGGAGTCCCTTTCGCGATAGGAGTGGCCAACGGGACGGACGCCCTTTTCCTCGCCCTGAAGGCATGCGGAATCGGGGAGGGAGATGAGGTAATCACCACACCCTTCACCTTTATCGCGACAGCGGAGGTCATATCCCAGTTGAATGCCGTCCCTGTTTTCGTGGACATCGTCCCCGAGACGTTCAACATCGACCCGGAAGAGCTAAAGAAAAAGATCACCAAAAAGACAAAGGCCGTCATTCCGGTTCATCTCTTCGGTCATCCAGCGGATATGGATCCGATAGTCGATCTGTGTCAAAAGTACAATCTCAGGATAATCGAGGACTGTGCCCAGGCCTTCGGCGCTGAATACAATGGTAAGAAGGTGGGAACCATCGGTGATTGCGGGTGCTTCAGTTTCTTCCCGAGTAAAAATCTCGCCTGTTACGGCGATGGAGGAATGGTCATCGCTGGAAACGAGGATATTGCGAAGCAGATAAGGCTGCTGAGGAATCACGGAAGCGCCGTCAAATACTACCACAGCGCCATCGGGTACAACAGCAGACTCGACGAGATACAGGCGGCCATAGTCCGCGTAAAATTGAGAAAAATAGACGAATTCAATGAATCACGCAGGGCAAACGCCGATCTTTACAGGTCATGCATAAAGAGAGATGGCGTTATCCTCCCCGCAGAATCTGCCGGATGCAGGCATGTATATCACCAGTTCACCATCAGATCGAAAAAAAGAGATGATATAATGGATTCCCTGAAAAGAAATGATATATCATCAGCTGTTTATTACCCCCTCCCCCTCCACAAGCAGGAGGTATTTGCAGGTCAAAGAACGACCGGCGGTGAACTGCCTGTCAGCGAAGAGTGCGCCGCCGAAGTTCTTTCCCTCCCGATGTTCCCTGAACTCAGTGAAGAAGAAATTCAGCATATCAGTGACGTGATAAATAATGCCCCCTGAAACGATGACAGATTCAAAAAAGATAATGATCGTGGCGGGGGAGGCATCAGGAGACCTGCATGGCTCCAACCTGGTAAAGGAGATTCACAACATAGACCCTTCCATCAGATTCTATGGAATCGGGGGTGAAAAACTAAAGGAGGCGGGGATTGAGCTTATTGCCGGTTCCTCCGATATGGCGGTTGTCGGACTTACGGAAGTCGTTTTCAAGCTGAAATTTATCCTGAAGGTCATGAGCCTTCTGAAAAAGTCACTGCGCAAAGATAAACCTGATCTTTTGATACTGATTGACTA
>JADFWA010000172.1 GCA_015222855.1 Pseudomonadota bacterium
ATTTTTGTTAACCAAATACCTCTTGTTATCGTAAATTATCATATAATTTTAGTGACTTCGTGTCTTAGTGGCTGAGTAGTTACTTTTTATTATCTTTGCGGTCTCTGCGTTCTCCGCGGTGAGCAGTTGCCTACATCCTTTTCAGTCTTGCAATCCTTTCTTCAGTCGGTGGGTGGGTGCTGAAGAGGTTCATAAGTGATTTTCCTGTCAGGGGGTTGACAATAAACATGTGGGCAGTCGATGGATTGGCCTTCATCGGGATCGCCTTTGAAGCCCTGGCCATCTTTTCCAGGGCGCTGGCAAGACCGTAAGGTTTGCCCGATATTCGCGCGCCCCCCTCATCGGCGAGATATTCACGTGACCGTGATACAGCCATCTGTATGATCATTGCGCCAATAGGCGCCAGAATGGCCATTATAAGAAGACCGAATATTCCTCCCCCTTCGTCGTCGTCTCCCCCGAAGCCGCCAAAGATAGCCGTCCACTTGGCCATGCTGGCCAGCATCATGATAGCTCCGGCAAGTGTCGCCGCAATGGAGCCGATCAGCATATCCCTGTTTTTGATATGGGTGAGTTCGTGGGAGAGAACCCCTTCAAGTTCGTCCCTGTTCAATATCCGTAAGATACCCTCCGTTACCGCCACAACAGCATGCTTTTCATCCCTTCCGGTGGCGAAGGCATTCGGGGTGTCACCCGGAACGATGTAAACCTTCGGTATGGGCAGACCTGCCCTCAGAGCTAAATTCTTTACGATTGAATAAAGTTCGGGGGCTTCGCTTTCCGAAACCTCACTGGCACGATACATCTTCAAAACGAGCTTGTCTGAAAACCAGTAACTTCCAAAATTCATCACCATTGCAAAGATAAACGCGATTATTATTCCCTGCTTGCCGCCAAAATACCCGCCTATCAGTATCAAAAGACCGGTCAAGGCACCCAAAAGTATGCCTGTTTTGATTGTATTCATTCAATGCCTCCATTAAGGGTTAAAGGTCAAAGGTTAAAGGCTAAAGGCTAAAGGTAATGGAAGATGTCTTTTTAATAAATTGATATAATTCCACCGCCTTTCACCCTTAACCCGCCTAAAGGGCGCTAAGTTCAAAGATTAACCCGTATTTCCCTCATTGCTATTCATTATTCTTACTAAAGACCACTTTACCATCCTCCGTAATATCGGCCAGAATGTGATCTCCTTCGACAAAGGTTCCTTCCAGTATCTTTGTTGCCAGGCTATCCTCTATAATCTTCTGGAGCGCCCTCTTAAGTGGTCTTGCGCCATAGGTCGCGCTGTAGCCTGCCTTGGCTATGTGCTTTTTTGCTTCGTCCGTCAACTCAAGATAAATTTTCCTGTCCTGAAGTCTCTTTTGAATCAGGGCTATCTGGATATTGATTATGTTGTTGATATCGCTTATGGTAAGTGACCTGAAGGTAATGATATCATCAACCCTGTTGAGAAACTCCGGTTTGAAGGTCGTCCTCAGAGCCTCAAGAGTCTTGTTTTGCCGTTCTTCTTCTCCCAGTGAGAAATCCTGTATCCATTGGCCCCCTATATTCGAGGTCATAATACTTATGGTATTTTTGAAATCGACGGTTCGGCCGTGGCCGTCTGTCAATCTTCCATCATCCAGAATTTGCAAAAGTATATTAAATACATCCTGATGTGCCTTTTCTATCTCATCAAACAGCAGCACAGAATATGGTCTCCTTCTTATGGCCTCTGTAAGGTATCCGCCTTCTTCATATCCCACGTAACCGGGAGGCGCGCCTATCATTCTGGCCACGGAATGCTTTTCCATAAATTCCGACATATCTATCCTGACCATGGCCTGCTCGTCATCAAACATGAATTCTGCAAGCGCCTTGGCCAGCTCCGTTTTCCCAACACCTGTTGGACCCATAAATATAAATGATCCGATCGGCCGATTTGGATCCTGAAGCCCTGATCTGGCCCTCCTTAAGGCATTGGAAACGACATGGATGGCCTCGTCCTGGCCGATAACCCTCTGTTTCAGTCGCTCTTCCATATGGATTAGCTTTTCCACATCACTTTCCGTCATTCGGGCCACGGGAATACCAGTCCACTTTGCAACAACCTCCGCAACGTCCTCCGCGGCGACCTCTTCTTTCAGCATCTTTTTGTCCTTCTGGAGCTCTGCAAGTTTCGTATATTTTTCCTCCAGTTCCTTGTTCAGCTCTATCAGGGTGCCGTAACGGATTTCAGCCGCCTTTGCCAGATCCCCCTCTCTCTGGGCGCTTTGGTCCGCTGTTTTATTCTCTTCTATCTGTTCTTTAATCACCTGTATCTCTTTGATGGCCTCTTTTTCGGTTGACCAGTGCATCTTCATCCTGTCCCTGGACTCCTTCAGTTCGGCCAGTTCATTTTCTATCCCGGCAAGTCTCTCCGTTGATGTTTTGTCAGTTTCGTTCTTCAGGGACTGGCGTTCTATCTCAAGCTGAACAATTTTTCTGTCGATCACGTCTATTTCAGCCGGCATGCTGTCAAGTTCAATCCTCAGACGGGAAGCGGCCTCATCAACAAGATCCACGGCCTTATCGGGAAGAAACCGGTCACTTATGTAGCGATTGGAGAGTGTGGCCGCGGCAATGATGGCAGAATCCTTGATCCTTACACCGTGGTGAACCTCATACCTCTCCTTAAGACCTCTGAGTATCGCTATGGTATCCTCGACAGTGGGTTCCTTTACATAAATTGGTTGAAACCTTCTCTCAAGGGCGGCATCCTTTTCTATGTGCTTTCTGTATTCATTGAGGGTGGTGGCGCCCACGCAGCGCAGTTCTCCCCGGGCAAGGGCGGGTTTCATCATATTTGATGCATCCACAGATCCTTCAGCAGCCCCGGCTCCAACCACGGTGTGCATTTCATCGATAAAGAGTATTATTTCTCCGTGAGCATCCGTCACCTCCTTGATTACGGCCTTCAATCTGTCTTCAAACTCCCCCCTGTATTTTGCACCCGCCACCAGTGAACCGATGTCCAGACCTATTATCCGTTTATCCTTAAGGCTTTCCGGCACATCACCGTTGACTATGCGTTGGGCCAGTCCTTCAACGATGGCCGTTTTCCCCACACCGGGTTCGCCTATAAGAACGGGATTGTTCTTGGTCCGCCGTGAGAGGACCTGCATGATCCTTCTGATCTCTTCATCTCTTCCTATGACTGGATCAAAAGAGGCTTTGCGGGCAAGCTCGTTGAAGTCGATGGCGTAGCGCTCCAGGGCCTGATATTTATCTTCAGGGTTCGGATCGGTGATCCTCTGGCTTCCCCTGATATCCACCAGGACTTTAAAGATGTTGTCCTTTGTTATGCCGGCATTCTGCAGTATTTTTGCCGAGGGGCCGTCTTTTTCATCGGAAATGGCGACAAGGATGTGTTCAACACCCGCATATTCATCCGTCAGCCTTGCTGCTTCAGATAGCGCGTTTTCCAGCACACTGTTTAATCTTGGTGTGATATAACTCTGGGCGGCGCTCACTCCTTCAACCTTTGGCAGCCTGTCCAGGACTTTTCCAATTTCCTTTTCGATATCCTCTGGGTCAGCGCCCAGTTTTTTCATTATGGAAACAACAATTCCCTCCGGCTGCCTTAAAAGTGTCAATAGTATATGTTCTACATCTATACCCTGATGTCCGTACTTACCCGCCAGGGTTTGTGCTTCCTGCAAGGCTTCCTGAACTTTTAATGTAAATTTATCAAGTCTCATAACAGTTCCATTAGCTTAATTTAATTGGTTTAATTCGTTTCATTGGTTAACCATTAGAACCATCGGAATTAATTAAACAAATAGTAACTATTCAGCCACCAAGACACGAAGTCACTAAAATCACTAAAATCACATCATAATTTATGATAACCAGAGGCATTTGATTAATAAAAATATCCGGAAATTATGGGTAAACATAATTATTTTCTACACTTTGTGCCTTGGTGACTTTGTGGCTAAGTAGTTGCAACAAATAAAACCGGTTCACTTTACGGACTTTTCAATACCCACGAAAATTGTTCCATTCTTTAATACACTGACCGTTCCGGTCGATTCAGACACGACGATGGCAATGGCATGCGTTACGCTTGTAATACCGGCAGCGGCTATATGCCTGCTTCCAAGCCCCTTGGGAAAATCCTTGCTTTCCAGGGCAACATTGAGGTGTCTGCCTGCCGTTACCAGAACACCGTTATCTTTTAAGACGAATGCCCCGTCAATAGCGGAGAACTCCTTGATCGTTTCCTTTAAATGCGGGCTGAGAATATTTCGTTCGTCTTCTTTGTGCCCCATGAAGGGATTGATTACCATTTGCCTGGAGAGCTGCAGTACCTTTTCGTGGTCTCCCAGGACGAAGATTGTTCCTACCGAACGGCCTTCTCTCCCCTGAGCGGCCAGCTCCAGGGCGATGTTCAACACCGCTTCGAAGACTTCGGGGTGTACACTTTCAATAATATCTGTAATTTTTTCTGATGTCAGGATTTCAAATTCCTTGCCGACATCGATCAGCATTATGCTGTCCACATATCCAAATTTAGGAACACCGGTAAGGCAAACAAGCTTGTCTCCATCTTTGAAAAGACCTGATGCAATTCCCTTGGTAATTGCAATTTTTGTCTGGCCGACACGGGTCAGATGTATGTCGGGAATGTTTAAAACTTTTCCTGTTTTTTTAAATTCTTCCGGTATCTCCGCGTCTCCCCTTGTTACCAGAATCGTATCAAAACATGTCTTGCTATCTTCCATTATCGGGAGATCGGAAGCCACGTCGGCATATACCAGGATGGCCCTGGCCTCTATCTTCTTCGCTATTTTGCATGCAAATTCCATAATTGTTTTATTGAGAGAATCCATGTTATTTCCTTTCCATCATCTTTGTTAGTAAGTTAACCATAAACCGCATCTATGTCAAGAAATGGAGGAACTACCCAGCTATTTAGGTTGAAGACTGAATGCTGAAGCATTTACATTCTTTGGTTCCTATTAGCCTTCCACCTTCAGTCTATCTACCTGAGTAGTTACGAAATGGAAAGGGATCAACACCATAGTTTGCCGGGAAGGCACACAAAAAGACTTGACTATTGAAAGAAAATTGTTATATACATATTGGTTAGTATTTTATTAGTTATATAGGATAGGAGGTTTGTAGATGAATCTTCCCGAAGTTTCCGGTACCCTGGATGTATATATATCGCAGATAAACCAATTTCCCCTTCTGTCTACGGAAGAAGAGTTTAAACTGGCTGTCAGGTATAAGAAGCATAATGACATGGAGGCGGCCGAAAAACTGGTTGTTTCAAATCTGAGATTTGTGGTTAAGATTGCCCATGAGTATAAAAATTACGGGATCAAGCTCCTCGATATGATTCAGGAAGGCAACATTGGTCTCATGCACGCGGTGAAAAAATTTGATCCTTATAAGGGATACAAGCTCATATCCTACGCCGTCTGGTGGATAAGGGCGTATATCCAGAACTTTATTATCAAATCATGGAGTCTTGTCAAGATAGGTACCACTCAGGCACAGAGAAAGTTATTTTTCAAGCTGAACCAGGCAAAAAGGAAGCTCCAGACCATTTCCGTTAAAAATCCGGAGTTCAGGGAAATCGCAGAGTCGCTGAATGTAAAAGAGGTCGAAGTCGAGGAGATGGATCGGCGTCTAAATAATCGTGATCTTTCCCTGGATGCATCCATAAACGATGAGGGCGAATCCACATATATCGATTATCTGACATACGAGGGTGAGGATCAGGAAAAATCGTTGATTAAAAAGGAAGAGACGGCTCTGGTAAAGAAGAACATTGATGGGGCGTTATCTAAGCTCAATGAGAGAGAAAGCTATATAGTAAAAAATCGGATAATGGCGGATGATCCTGAGACCCTGCAGGAGATAGGGGACAAGTTCAATATAACAAGAGAACGGA
>JADFWA010000173.1 GCA_015222855.1 Pseudomonadota bacterium
ATTTTTGTTAACCAAATACCTCTTGTTATCGTAAATTATCATATAATTTTAGTGACTTCGTGTCTTAGTGGCTGAGTAGTTACGGATAGGTTAAGGGTAAAGGGTAAAGGGTGAAGTGGAGTATCAGGAAAGGACTTACAGGAATAGTGTTTCAAAGGAAAATCTGGTTTCTTTTCAGGTAAAGGTTGGCGAAACCGATCTTTATATCAGCGCCGAAGAGGATCTGACGGAGATAACCCTTGAATCGGTTTATAAATACAGGAGGCTTATTGAGGAATATATCAAATACCGCCCGCAGTTTTTATCTTCACTTGTACCCATCGAACCTGATAAGATGGCGCCCGCTATCATAAGAGATATGCTAAGAGCTTCCGGAACCGCGGGCGTTGGGCCCATGGCTTCCGTGGCCGGGGCCATCGCCCAATATGTCGGGCTTGATCTTTTAAAGTATTCAGATAATATTATCGTGGAGAACGGTGGTGATATATTCTTAAAATCTGAGAGGGAAACAAATGTCGGGATATTTGCCGGTGAGTCTCCCCTGAGTTACAAGGTTGCCCTAAGAATACGGTCGGAAGATATTCCCCTCGGTATTTGTACCTCTTCCGGCACAGTTGGCCACTCCCTGAGCCTGGGCAAGGCTGATGCCGTGTGCGTAACATCAAAATCGGCGTCTCTGGCGGATGCCGCCGCGACATCTATTGGGAACCGCGTCAACGGGGAAGGGGACATAAAGGCGGCCATTAAAACGGGTGCAGATATCGAAGGCATTCTTGGTATATTAATCATCGTTGGAGATAAAATGGGGGCATATGGAGCGATAGAATTGGTGTAACTGCTTATATGAAAGTTCAGAGTTCCGAGTTCAAAGTTCCGAGTTGTAGGGTGGCACCACCCTGTCGGTTCACCGTAAACCGTTAACTGTAAACTGGTAACCGTGAACGGTTAGTAGTTACGAATTGGTGTAAAATATGAAAGAACCTGACATTGACAGACTGAAAATAGCTCTTCTTCATTATTCCTGCCCACATGTCGTTGGTGGTGTAGAGGAGGTTATCGGACAGCAGGCTTCGTTCCTGCACCGGCATGGCCATGAAGTTAAGCTTATTGCAGGAAAAGGGGATGTCTACACGGAAGATTTTCCCATTATAATTAATCCCATCTTTTCCTCTACGGATACTCTTATAACCAGGGCACATGAGGAGCTTATTGAGGGAAAACGCCTCCACTTCGACTCTTTGATCGAAAACATATGTGTGGAGTTGCAGAGTGAACTTGAATCATTCGATTTTCTCGTCGTCCATAACGTAATGACCATGCCCTATAATCTCCCGCTGACCTATGCCATCAAAAAACTGGCAGATTCCGGAAAGATCCGGGTGATAAGCTGGAATCATGATTCCGTCTATTTCTATCCCGACTGTCCTGATATTTACCGCTCGGAACCATGGAACATACTCAAAACAAAATTTTCCTCCATCTATTATATATGTATCTCCAAAATCCGGTCTGAACAGTTCTGTGAGCTTTACAAAACGAAAAGAAAGATAACGGTCATTCCCGACGGTATTGATCCCTCAGGGTTCTTTCAGCTTGCCCCGGATTCGTGTCAGATTATTCACGAACAGAGACTTTTTAAAGCTGATCTTATCATGGTTCAGCCTTCCCGGCTGATTCCACGGAAGAATATCGAGCTTGGTCTGAGAGTCGTTTCTGCCCTGAAGAAAAAGGGAGTCAACGTCCGCTATCTCATCACAGGTGCTTATAACCCTCATGAACCGAAAGGCGTAAAGTACTACCGTGAATTGAAAAGAATAATCAAAGACCTTGGTATAACGCGTGAGGTAATTTTTATCGCCGAATACCGTATGAAAGACGGCAGGAAGATTGTCCCGGATCATACATTCATCCGTGATTTGTACTTTATTGCCGACATTCTCTTTATGCCAAGTATATCGGAAGGGTTTGGCCTTCCACTTCTCGAAGCCGGGATGATCAAACTGCCGATTGCCTGTTCCGATATTCCTCCATTTCTGGAAATCGGCGATGGTCACATATGCTCCTTCTCCCCCATCGATGCCCCCGACCGGATTGCCGATAAGATATTGAAATTTCTTTCAACGATTCCAACACATAATATGCACCGAAAAGTGATAAATGATTATGCGTGGGATTCCATCTATCGGGATCACATCAGACCTTTGTTTAAAAAAATTATAGCAGCTTGGTAAATCATGAAAGATTTTAATGTATTGATTCTTGGTTCAGGCCCGGCCGGCATGTTTGCGGCCATCCAGCTCGAGCGTATGGGTATTGACAGGATTGCAATCTTTGATCGGAATCGATATCCCGCAGGAGGACTGCTGAACGACGGCAAGCTGAATTTTGACTACCGGGTGGGAATTGACCTTGATGAGCTTCAGATCGATAGAATTGACGCACAAAGTTTGATGCAAGAAGTTAGGCAGGTTTTTATTGAATTTCCCCGCTGTCAGCAGGTTACTTTTGTCGATGGTAATAAAGATATAGATGAATGGGAAAAGGTTGCCCGAGAACATAACGTACAGTTTATAGCCCCCGAGCAGTGGCATTACGGAACCGATAACGGCAAGAAGTTCGTCAATTATCTGCGGGGGATGCTTCGTCACACCACCTTTTTCCTTGGTACCGAGGTCATCTCTATAGAAAAAATCCCCCCCTCGGCAAAGAAGGAAGGCGGCAGATACCGCTTTGTATGTCGGAAAAACCAAAAGACAGAGAAGTATTCCGGGAAAATTGTTCTTGCCGCCCCGGGGCGCAGCGGCGCATACTGGTTCAGAGACCTGTCCCGAAAAATTGGAGTCAATAATGATTTTGGCCCCATTGATGTGGGCATTCGTGTAGAGTTAAATAGAAAGTTCTATGATTCCATAACCGATGTGGTATACGATCCGAAATTTATTTTCCAGACCAGACGTCATGACGACAGGGTAAGAACATTTTGCACAAACCCCGGTGGCAGGGTGAGAGTCGAAAATTACGGCAATTTTAAGCTGGTTAACGGCGATGCCCTTTCCAAACATAAAACAGAAAATACAAATTTCGCATTGATAAATACGGTTTTTTTAACACGGCCTTTTTCCGATACCACCGAATTCGGGCAAATGATTGCCAGACAGTTTTTCCTGCTGGGTGGTGGTAGGCCGATTGTTCAGAGAGTTGGGGACTTCAGGGAGGGAAAGAGAAGTTCCAAATCGACGTTTAACAGCAAGATTCGCCATTTCGACCGCTGCAGGGCCACTTATAATGCGGTGCCGGGTGATATTACACTCGGCCTGCCCGCGCGTATCGTGGATAATCTATGGGAATCGATGAAAACCCTTGATAAGATTATGCCCGGCATTCTTCATCCATCCACTCTGCTGTACGCGCCGGAGATTAAATTCTTTGATACCCATTTCCCGACCGACCGATATCTTGAAACAAATATCGAGGGTATCTTTGTGGCCGGTGACGGCACGGGGAAAAGTCGCGGCATAGTGGGAGCGGCCATCTCGGGAATAATCGCCGCGAAAGGAATTGTGGAAAAATATTTTTGAAAGGAAGTTTTTATGAAAATAGGATTTATTTCTACTTATCCGCCGATAGAATGCGGAATAGCCACTTATACCAAATACCTCACAGATGCCCTATGGGATCATGAAATGAATATATATGTTGTCTCACATCGTGGGGGGAGTGGGAAAAATGTATTTACAGCCTTCGATTATGATGATGGGAATCTTGCCGAAAGGGCCTTTTCCATGATGATAAGACTCACGCCGGATATCGTACATATTCAACATGAATTCGGTTTATACGGGAAGCATTTTGGTGTATCTGTCATTCCATTAATACTTAAGTTTCGGCTTGTGGGGATACCGGTTGTAACTACTCTCCATACGGTTTACGATAAAGTTTCTGACGAACATGATATAATTCTTACATCAATCATAGAAAACTCAGCCGTAGTGATTGTCCACGAACTCTATCAACTTGAGGCATTGAGAAACCACTTTAAAAAGAAAGAATTGTTAGATAAGATTCATGTGATACCTCACGGAGCAAGAGAGGCCAGGCCAATAGAAGATGCAAAGGCAAGTCTGGAAATCCCTGACGATACAAAGGTCGTACTCATGATTGGCTATTTCAGGCCAACCAAGGGATTTGAAAGGATTATAAGACTATGGCCGAGAATAGCCGAGAGATACGGGGGAAAGAATATAAAGCTCATCATTGCCGGTAAAACAAGAGGCATTGAACATCGAGACTATCGAAATATGCTTTTCAACGAGATAAATTCATCACCTGCGAGGAATACTATAGAGGTAATACGTGGGCAAATATCACAGGATTCCTTCGATACAATATTATCAGCGTCTGACATAGTGGCTCTTCCCTACTCTATAAGCTCTCAAAGCGGCATAGTTGCGCATTGTCTTGCTCTGGGTAAGCCTATTATTACCAGCGACACGCATGCAATGGTTTCACTTGTTGAAGAGAGCGGTGCAGGTCTTGTATGTAATACAGATCAAGACTATATAGAAAATATTGGAAAGATATTAAAAGATGATGATCTAAGAAAAGAGATTTCCGAAAACGCCTTAAGATATGTGAGGGACAATATTTCCTGGTCAAGGGTAGCCCGGAGACACATAGAGATATATAAAACAATTGTCGAGCCGTCTGTTCTTCGCGTAGATACAATATGGATGGATTGAACAAAAAGAAGGGAAGGTTTTCATAATGCTTGCCCGCTCGCCATTTGAAAGATTTTACAAAAACCCGATTATCGAAAGGACAGATATACCCTATTCCTGCAACTCTGTATTTAATGCCGCTGCTTGCATGTTCAAAAATGAATATTTGCTTCTTTTGAGAATAGAAGATCTTGAAGGGAAAAGTCATCTCACGATTGCCAGATCGAAAGATGGGGTTAACTTCATAATAGACAAAAAACCGTGGATAGAACCATCGCACGATTCTAATTATGAACCATACGAGAGATATGGTATTGAGGATCCGAGAATTACACAGATTGAAGGGACATATTATATTGTCTATACCGCATTCGGCCCCTATGGTGTAAGAATAGGTATAGGAAAGACCCGTGATTTTAAGAAATTCGAACGAATATCTCTTGCGACGGAAGTGGATAACAAGGATGGAGTATTGTTTCCGGAAAGAATCAACGGAGAATATGTGTTGATTACAAGACCCGGTGGTGGTGGACAAAGGGGGGATATATGGATATCATTTTCCCCAGACCTGATCTATTGGGGGAAATCAAGACTGCTTATGTATCCCAGGCCCGGTGGCTGGGGTTCCCAGAAACTGGGAGCGTCTACCCCCCCTGTTAAGACAGATGAGGGATGGTTGCTCTTTTACCATGGGGTAAGACAGACAGCTGCTGGAAAAATGTACAGGATAGGAGCCATGCTTTTGGATCTCGAAAAACCGTATATGATTAAAGGATACGCTCCACATTTTATATTTGGGCCCGAAGAGCTGTATGAGAGGATCGGGGATGTTCCGAATGTCGTGTTTCCCTGCGGAGCCATCCTGGAAGAAGATGGCACAATAAAAATGTATTATGGTGTGGCAGATACCGCCATTGCCATGGCTACTGCTAATGTAGAAGAAATTATCAGGCTTTGCCAGCATCCATATGAAAGTGCATGGTGAGGCTGTTTAAGGCCGATGAGGGCAGCGGCTCCTACAGTTCAATAAATTTGTCCTTTTGCCCTTAACCCTTAACCTACTACAGCCATTTATCAGACTTCTTTTTCGCCTCATATTCGGCTTTCAGGGCGATATGTGTTGCCTCTGCGATATCCTCAACCCTCTTGGTCCACTCCTCGAACTTTATGTCCACACCAAAGATTCCCACCATTTCATCATTGTCATCCACGATAGACGCCGATACCGTTATGCAGAGGGCTCCGGTCATCTTTGATATATAGAAATTGGTTACATGTACCTTGCCGGATTGCAACGGTTTGATGAACCACTCCCTGTCTGACTGATCGGTCCCGACACCGTAATTTTCATATTTTGCCC
>JADFWA010000174.1 GCA_015222855.1 Pseudomonadota bacterium
CATGTCACGGAGCCTGGAGAGATTTTCCATGAACACCTTCAGAATTTCTTCTCTGGACGAACAATCCTCCAATCTCCGGGTAATCTCAGCCAGGACATTTCTCTCTGAATAGTTCCGATCCGTTTTCATAATAGATGCTTTGCTGTTCCTTCCGTTATACTCGGGACTTCGGTTCACCGTAATGATCCCATCCCTCGTAAGCTTGTTTATGAAGCATTATACCAAACATATCGCTTTCGAACAATAGCAAGATGTTCAGGGGGGGGATTAAGAATTTCATAGACTTTCGGGGCGCCGAATGTGGAATTGATCTGCGACGGGTTTGAGACAAGGCCCAATAGTAGCTGCCAGGAAGTGACAAAGAGACGATGACATTCAAATCGCCACGGTTTTTAGCTGTCAGTCTCCAATGACTTGTTCGGCCTTGGCTTATCTATAAGACGACCTGTAACGTAGCGGTGAAGGATGCTGGACATGAGAGTTTGATATGGTATTCCATCTTCTATCGCAATTGTCCGAAGTTCCTCTAAATCTTTAGAAGACATTCTAATATTTACTCGTTTATCTTTCTTTAACGTATTTTGGGCATATGCCTGGTGTTTCTTAATTTCCTCTTTCATATTCGGAACTGATTTCCATTCTCCGCGCTCGAAAGATTCCAGTATATCCCTTTCCTCCTTATCAAGTTTAATCCTTAATGACATTTTTGCCGTAATGATGGCAAAGGTTTCTTACTTCAATGATATTTTCCATGAGCTACTCCGGTTACGAAATCCGACATACAACTTTAGATACCCCCGGAACCATCAATGCTCCTCTTCTTTAAATTAATTATTAAAGTCCATCTATTTCCTTTATTAATTCCCCAAAATTATTCTTAGTACTCGGAACTTTTCTTTATATTCCTAATATCTATCGCCTTTTTTATGATTTCGATATTAGGTCGCCCTAAGACACTTCATATTGTCTAACTAATTGATATTACAGATATTTTTCTTGACATCAATCATATTATGCTTTACCATGCAAGTAAGCAATGGCCTCTCTAAGGGGCTTGAGAAAGGAGGTGAAAAGCATGGCTTATAAGATAGACGCAGAAAAATGTATTCAGTGCGACGCATGCCGACTTGAATGCCCCAGAAATGCCATCACTAACGCCGAGAACGAAAACACATATGTCATTGATCCAGAGAAATGTAACGATTGCGCCAATATGTCCACAGTTCGATGCGTCCCGCATTGTCCCGTCGATGCGATCGTACCTGCCTGATCTCACACAATTTAAATTGTCAAAAAGCCGAAACGGACCGGCGAGAACGTTTCGGCTTTTTGCTCAGGCATTACCAATTACTCACAAAAGCAACGGCTTGTTTTTTGGCTCTCCCATATTGACGACCCCTGCGAAGCGATGGAACGGGATCCCCATAAACCCTCCAGCCGCAAGTTCCCGTACACCGCGAAGACATCAACCCCATATATCCCAAGACATCTTTGACGGGGTAACCGAGGGCAAGACCGATCTCATTGGGTATTTTCCCCGTGTTCTGCCAGCGCCGCCCTATTTCTTCCAAAAACTCGCTCGGATCGATATCGCTCGGGTAGCCCAGTTTATTAAATGTCCATTTTGACACCTGTGAAAGGGCATCCTGAACCTTTGTCCGGTCATAGATAACAACCTTGGCACAAACATCGCAACGGCAAATCACCAGAAACGAAAATCCCCAACTCCCTGAAAGAGCCGATATACGTTCTGTAAGGCGATCGACTGTTAACCCGTATTTATCTGCATTAATCATTAGCAATTCACCGGCCTTACCGGCAAACAATACACTTGCGATACTGACGAACAACCATTTTTCAAATTCAGATTCGGATTGAGGCAAATCATTTATCCCTGTTTTCCACGCCTTAAATCTCGGGCTCATCTTTAACCTTCCCGTTAAATATTTTTCTATTATTGGACAGATTTTAACACTCGTCTCATTTTCCAGCGCAACACGTTGTACAATTATTAGAATAATTTATTATTGTTAGGTTGGTCTAACAATAATGCCGCTTTTTGTCAAGTTGTATATACATCTTAAAATAATATTATGGAATTTGCCCCTGCCGGATTTCTTTTGCCCCTCGGGTCAATGCCTTACTCACTATACGCCGGTAAGCAAAATGTTTAGCTGTGCTTTAACGTTATTCTGTTTCACATCAAGTAACTACTCAGCCACTAAGACACGAAGTCACTAAAATTATATGATAATTTATGATAACAAGAGGTATTTGGTTAACAAAAA
>JADFWA010000175.1 GCA_015222855.1 Pseudomonadota bacterium
AAAGAAAGGTATCTTACCATGTATATAACGACAACGGATGAAACGTATCAGGACGGACAGATTATTTTCGAAGAAGGCAGTTACGGGGACTGGATATATATAATTGAAGCCGGATCGGTCGAGCTTTCAAAAAAAGTCAGAGACAAAAAGGTGATTATCGATATGCTTGAGGAGGGAGATGTCTTCGGTGAACTCGGATACATTGCGAAAGTACCGCGAACCGCAACGGCCCGTGCATTGGGTGAAACAACCGTCGGGATTCTGGACCGAGAGTTTCTGGATGGAGAACTCAATAAACTTTCGAGCAGCTTTCAGACCATATTGAAAACTCTGGCCCTGCGGCTTGAAAAAACGACCAGGGTCGCGTCAGAGACCGTAATACGCCGAAAGGAACTCCGGATACCGAAAGTCCTGGAGCTTCACTTTAAAAACAGACAGGAACTGATCAAGGCATATTCTGAAAACATCAGCGAAGGGGGAATCTTTATCAAAACGAAAGAACCTCTCTTGCAATATGAGCGTTTTACACTCAATCTTTTCCTGCCGGATGATCCGGAACCGCTGAAAGCCGAGTGTGAAGTTTCCTGGAACCGGTTCGTCACGGAAGATTCAAAAACAGGGTCATCCGGAATGGGTGTCAAGTTCATTCAGATCAGCCAGAACGATCTGAATAAATTGAAGAGAGTGTTGAAAGCAGGCAAATAAACAACCCTACCACACATACAAAACCAAACCGTAGCACAGGGCTTTAGCCCTGCACGAACAAATTTAAAGCCTTGCGCTACCAAAGGCGAGGGTTATTGTACCCCCTTACCTGGTTTTGATTATGCGCATTTCAGAAAGAATCCTGCTTTTCTTTTTACTTATCACAACAGTTAAAGTATAATGGTCTCAGGTCGGATTCTTGGATAAGGATAAATATATGTAAAATCAGAAAGGAGGTAGCCATGTCGGTTAAAAAACTAAAAGATTTTTTGGACACACATAATGTCAGGTATGTAACTATCACTCATTCGGAGATTTACACTGCTCAGGAAATTGCGGCGTCTGCCCACATTCCCGGAAAAGAATTGGCTAAAACTGTAATAGTCAGGGTCGATGGCAAAATGGCAATGGCTGTTCTGCCTGCCACATACAAAGTCGATTTCGGTCTCCTTAAAGAGGCCACCGGAGCCAGTGAAGTCGAACTTGCCGGTGAGCAGGAATTTAAGGATATGTTTCCAGGATGTGAGATTGGCGCTATGCCGCCCTTTGGAAATCTTTATGGAATGGAAGTATTGGTATCAAAAACTCTGGCGGAAGATGAAGAAATTGCCTTTAACGCAGGTACACATCGGGAATTGGTCAAACTATCATATAAGGATTTTGAAACTTTGGTGAAACCAAAGGTATTAAAATTTTCCGCTAAAATTTAAGCGGTCAACTCTGATGGACTCGTAAAAAGTCGCGTGATCAGATAAATTAACCTTAAGCGCTACTGTAACTATTTATAAATACTGGATTCCCGCCTGCGCGGGAATGACAAAAATGTTTGATTTAGACTTTTTGCGAGACCATCAATCCTGTTTTTCTTTCAGCATCCGGATACGGTCCGCCAAATCGAATACAGCCCGGGCCGCATTACTTTGAGGGGCTTGTTGAACGAAAGGCAATTGTTCGCGTACCGCCTTGTGGATGACCTTGTCTTGAGGGATAGCCCCGAGATACTCAATATCCACGTCCAGAAATTTATTTACCACTCCCTCCAGAATTTTATAGGATTGGCGGCCTTCCCGCTCGCTGCTGACCAGATTGAAAACAACGTAGAAGTAATCCCGGTCATAGTCCCGGGAAAGGATTTTGATTAAGGCATAGGCATCGGTAAACGATGTGGGATCAGGACTGAGTAAAATTATATTGTGGTCCACGAACCTGTTGAACCAGAGCACAGAAGGACCTATCCCGGCAGCCGTATCCACCAGGACATAATCGAAATGGCTCATAATGGAAGTCAAAACTTCACCCAACTGAGCCTGTTCCTCGGGCCCCAGGGTAACCATTTCAGGAACGCCGGAACTTGCGGGAAGGATACCCAGACTTTCCTCCAGATAGATTACCGATTCAAGTGGGTCGGCACCGCTGTCCAACACGTCACAAATGGTTCTTTGCACGGATAGTCTCAGCAAGACATCCACATTGGCAAGTCCAAGATCACCATCCACCACAAGGACACGTTGACCCTTTTGAACCAGGGCAAAGGCCAGGTTTACCGCGATGCTTGTTTTACCGACACCACCTTTACCACTGGTAACGCACAATGTTACAGGGGTTTTCATCCTTGCCATAAGTCAAACCTTCTACAAAAAACCTTTAGAGTTGTCCCGCTCACTTTTCAGGCCGATGGGGTTATTAAATAATGCTTTCTTTTCTTCGTCCGTAACCCCTGTCGGTACCACGGCAATCTCCTTCTCCTCGAAGCAAACGCAATTACGTCCCTTTGCCTTACCTTCGAAGACAAAGCGATCCGTTCGTTCTATAAAAGCCTTGGCAGAAAGATTTTCTCTGCCTTTATAGACATCCACTCCGAAACTGGCTGTTAATCTTACTAATTCACCGTCAAGCTCTACTGGTGAATCCGCCAGAGCAATCCGCAAACGCTCCGCCACGTGGACAGCCCTTGGTAAACGTGTCCCCGGGAGTATGATAGCAAATTCCTCGCCGCCGTACCGACAGGCTATATCGATACGCCGAATATTCTCACGCCAGATATCGGTGGACCATTGAAGCGCCTTATTGCCGGATTCATGTCCGTAGGTATCGTTTATCTGTTTAAAATAGTCCAGATCGATCATAACGAGGCTGGTAAAGAGACCTGTTCGCTGGGTACGTTCCATCTCTCCTTCCAAAGCCGAAAGCAGGTAACGGAAATTAAAATAACCGGTAAGCGCATCGGTCTGGGATAGTTCCTGCAGCCTCTTGCAATCTTCTTTCAACCGCCGAAGTTCGTCAATAACCGGGCATTCCTGGTTTTTCAGAGGACACGATTCCTGCAACTCACGAAACTGATCCAACAGGACCCCCTTCAGAAGTCATTATTTGTTCAATAAAGATTTTAATCCTTCAACAAATTCGAAACTCGAATATCGAAATCCGAAACAAATTCGAATATCAAATGACAAAAACCAAAGCCTGTTATGGATATTTGTCCGCCGAGATGGTTATTGACACAGTCACCCGTTTAAGTCAAGATTGAACGCCTGTAACTGCTCACATCTGTACAATTACTATTTCACCTTGAAATAAGAAAAAATATTGTGGTAACCTCCCCCGAAAAGCAGATAAAGGAATTTATCATGACCAGATTGCGAATAAAAATTCTCCCTGTCCATATCATTCTCATAATAATCATCTTTTCTCTCTGCGGATGCTGCATCTTCCCTAAAAAAGTCCGCAAAGAAGAGGTAAGGAGGATGCTCGTAACCGCCTACGACGCTGGCCAAAAATCATGCGGCTGGAAAAGGAAATATGGGTGCATTGGACCGGCTGTTTACACCTACGGACCAAGCAAGGGAAAGAGAAAAAAGGTGGGAATTACTTCAGATGGAACCAAGGCAAAGAAGGGAACCATCGCGGCAGATATCAGCAGATACCCTTACGGCACCAAGATGTACGTCCCTGGCTATGGCTGGGGAGTGGTTCATGATACGGGAAGCGCCATCAAAGGTGATCATATCGACATCTTCTTCAAAGATCGTGACGACGCCCTGAAGTGGGGCAGGAAATATCTGGATGTTACCATCATAAGGTGACGATAACCCTTACCCATCACCGCGTATCTTTTCTCCTTCTTTCGTAACTACTCAGCCACAAAGTCACCAAGACACAAAGTGTAGAAATTAATTATATTTTCCAATAATCTCCGGGAATTTTTGTT
>JADFWA010000176.1 GCA_015222855.1 Pseudomonadota bacterium
ACGGCTCTTGCTACTGGTTGACGGTAGTCAAATCCAAGAGCTGTCGCCTGAGTATGATAAAACGTTTAAAAGGATGCTGCGAAAAAAATTTTGTAGAGAGAACTCAGAGTGCATAGGGGTAAATATAGATGGATACACACACATTTAACAGGAGGCACATATGAAATTCATAACAGTGGCAGGTCCCCCTTCCTCGGGAAAGACCCTAGTGCTAATCCATCTTATCCGGCTTTTGAAGGATGATGATTTAAGGGTTGTTGTGGGCAAGATAGACTGCCACGAAACAGCGGACGGAGCACTGTTTAAGGAACGACTGGGGATACCTGTAGTGGTTGGGCGGAGCGATTATGTCTGCCCTGATCATTATGGCGTTGTAAATGCGGAAGAGATATTCAAGTTTGGCGAGGCACATGAGGCAGACATAACCATCGTGGAAACAGCAGGCTTGTGTCACAGATGTGCGCCAGCCATAAAAGGTTGTATGGCTATCGCCGTTGTTGATAATGTCAGCGGCATTGATACGCCAAGAAAGATAGGTCCCATGCTGACAACAGCCGATGTTGTCGTAATAACCAAAGGGGATATGGTATCTCAGGCAGAGCGGGAAGTTTTCAGGAGTAATGTACTGGAAGTTAATCCTGATGCAAAGGCGGTGGAGTTAAACGGCCTGACAGGGATGGGCGCCCTTAACCTTAAAAGACTGGTGCTGGATGCGCCGGAGATAGACACTCTTACGGGCAGGGAACTCAGACATGATATGCCTTCTGCCGTGTGTTCATACTGTGAAGGGGAAACAAAGATCGGATCGGATTATCAAATGGGCAATATAATAAAAATGGATGTTAAAGAGGTTTAAAATGGATATCAATGAGATAAAGATTGTATCAGGCGCTGATAAAAACGGCAATCCTGAGGCCGTCGAGGAACTTATCATCAGAAAAGGAGATATTCTGGTCTTAGCTGGCCCCACGGGTTCAGGGAAAAGTTTGCTTTTATCAGACATAGAGCAATTGGCCAACGGAGATTCCCCGTCCGGGAGGAGGGTGCTTGTTGATGGGAAAATCATTGACCCTTTCAGCACGCGGATAACCGCATGTTTATCCCAGAACATGCATTTTGTGATGGACCTTGATGTGGGTAGTTTTATAAATCTGCACGCAAAAAGCAGGAGAATTGCGACCAGCAATACGGTGGAAAAGGTCCTAGAACTGGCAAATGATCTGGCAGGAGAGCCTTTATCTGCAAATATGCATCTTGCGTCTTTGAGCGGTGGACAGTCAAGGGCCCTCATGATATCTGATGCCGCACTTATCAGTAACGCGCCCGTGGTTTTAATTGATGAGATTGAGAACGCCGGAATCAATAAGACCAAGGGGATTCAGTTGCTTTCCACAGAGGGCAAGATGGTCTTAATTGCCACTCATGATCCCACCTTAATGCTGACTGCACAAAAGAGAATCATCTTCAAGAACGGAGCCATGGCCAAGCTTATTCAATCCAATGACATCGAGCGAAAACACCTTCAATATTTTCTTGAAATAGACCGGGTTCTTGAAAGCTTCAAGCAAAGCTTAAGAAATGGGAACAGGCTGGATGAAGAGACTTTAAAGGCGTTGATTGAATTAAGGGGTGTTAATCATGGGCAGTAAAAATAGTGTGTATATTTCAGTTCCGGTTAACATCAGCAGGAATATGATTATGAGCATAAGGGAAATCTGTACGGATTCCGAGGTATTTTCATCTTCCAAAAAATATTATGCGGATGATATGGCATTTTTAGAAAAAATAAAGCAAGGGAAAATAGAGGAAATACCAGATATTATAGTCACAATCCGCCCTGAGATATTATGGGAGAAAAACTATCTCGCTGACTCAGGATATTTTGACGGGCAATACAGATATGATGTGGACAATTTTATCGGATCAAAAGGTTTTATAGATGAAAGGTGGATCTTAAAGCCTGTCTTTATAATGCCGCTTATCATCTTCTATAATACAAATGTTCAAAACCCGCCGGAATCATGGGAATCTCTCATGGAATCACGTTTTAAGGGAAATATCCTTTGTACAAATGAAAACACCCCTCCCGCCATCCTTTTCAGGCGATTTTATACCCATTCCTTCGGTCATAAAGGAAAGGATTTTGTGGATAACAGTGTTAATTACAGAGGACTGCCCATAGATGTGAATATCGCAGTGGGAAAAGGGGAGTACGACATCGGAATCATGCCTATTTCATTTGCTAAATTTTCGCGAGACAACAGCGCCGATTTTTGCTGGCCTTCGGAAGGCGCTCTTCCTCTTATGCAGGTGATGATAATGAAAAACAGCTTCAGGGATGATTCTAAAAAAGCAGCCGATTTTCTAATTTCAGAAAAAACGCAGCAAATATTCAGCAAGAGCGCAGGTTTTATACCAGTAATCCCGGATGTGACGCCACCCCTGGAGTTTTTAAAAAACAATAGGAATCTGTTATGGAGAGGCTGGGACTCGTTTGTTGATATGGCACATATAAGGCATGAAGTACATTTGACAGGAGGAGAAGACCATGAGTAGCAAAGAGCGTATAAAAAACATCTCCTTCTCGGAGCCACATGTGTTAGTGAATCTGGTGGATTACGGAGAAGGACGAGTAGTCAGCAGGACGCTGGCACAG
>JADFWA010000177.1 GCA_015222855.1 Pseudomonadota bacterium
AGGCTGTGGCGTCCAGGCACGCACGCAACTCGCGCGTACAATGGAAGTACGAAAACTAAAGACCATCAAAGTGTGGCAGTTCAGGGCGGAAGATAAGCAGGCCGAGCGGTTTCGCAACTGGGCGAAAAGAACATACAACCTGGAAACAATAATCTCCCCTGATATTGATGAAGTAACAACAGACGTCGATATTCTCTTCACAACGACTCCATCCAACAAGCCGCTGGTAAACAGAGTTTCACCAGGCACCCACATCAACGCCATCGGCGCTGATGCCAAGGGAAAACAGGAAATCAACCCGAAAATTCTGAAACAGGCAAAGCTGATCATTGACGATTGGGCCCAGGCGTCACACAGCGGCGAAATAAATGTCCCTTTTCGCAAAAGACAGATTGCAAAAAAAGATATTTACGCGCAGCTCGGAGAAATTGCCGCGGGAAAGAAAAAAGGAAGAACATCAGAGGAGGAAATTACACTCTTCGATTCCACAGGTCTTGCGATTCAAGATATATCCTGTGCCTACACCGTCTATAAAGAGCTCAAAGACAGGGCAGGTATCAGGCGGATCAAGTTGTTTTAGACGGTCAGTTTTGAAATCCGTTATTCGCAATTCGGATATCGAAAACCGAAAACCGGAAACCGATTTACGATTTACGTTTTACGAATTTCGAGTTTCAAGGCATTTTTCCTGATCATTTCCGTCAAACCCCCTGCATCTCTTTTATCAATCAACTCCTTCAGCTCAGATAAGGTTTTCTCGTAAATATCAACAAGTTCATTGATGTCCGGATTCGAGGTAATTATTTCGGCATACAGTCTCGGATTATTGTCAAAAATCTTCTTCAGGATACCGATCTTGATATTGAAAACGGGAGTGGCGAAATCCTTCAGTTCCGAAAGATCTGCCCCCATTTTACCAAGGACCATTCCCATCGCAATCGTGTTCAGATGATTCAACCCCTGAACAATTGTCATCAACCTGTCATGCCTCTCCGGTGTCGTCTCAACGACATGCGCACCGTTCCTTTTCAGAACATCCCTCA
The DNA here is from genome assembly GCA_015222855.1 of Pseudomonadota bacterium. GTDB lineage: Bacteria > Desulfobacterota > Syntrophia > Syntrophales > JADFWA01 > JADFWA01. The sequence continues at coordinate 1,044 of JADFWA010000177.1, forward strand.
ACCAGTGAATCCACCTTTCAGTCCTTGCAGGGCAGAGGACAACGTTTTGTCCGGCAAGCGTATCGATATCCGGTCCGAAGAGGGGATGTGTCCCTATCACCTCCGATACGGAATGTTCCAGCATGAATTTCACCGGCTCTACCTTCAGGGAGGTAAAATCCATCAACAAAGTTCCCCTCCTCATGTGAGGGCCGACCTGTTCGATGATCTCGCAGGTGACCCCGATCGGCACACTGACGATAACAACATCACATTTTTCGGCCATAGCAGGCATATCCATGCCGATTTTTCTGCCGGATACATGAACGGCATACCCTTCCCTCTTAAAAAAATCGGCAAACCACCTCCCGATACCGCCGGTACCGCCGATTATTCCTATTTCAAAATTTTTCATGTAAGAAAACCTCTATGGATTCGTTATCCTTCTCGCAATGACAGAACTGGGCGGGGATAAACCCCGCCCCTACAGCTTTGCACGGATAAATCCGTCTGAGGCGGATCCGTGCCACCCACCAAATTCCCTGTTTTATTTTGATGCCACTACCCCTGCAAAGCTCTCTGTCTCAACAGATGATCCGCAAGCACGATACTGACCATCGCCTCGCAAACGGGAATGATGCGGGGAATTACCGAGACATCATGCCTTCCCTTTATCGATATCCTCACCGGATTTCCATTAACATCAATAGTTTGCTGCTCCTTTTCGATGGATGAAATCGGTTTACAGGCAACCCTGATGATTATTTCATCTCCATTGGTGATACCGGCAAGTATCCCTCCTGCGTTGTTCGTCAGAAACCCATCCGGAGTAATGGGATCGTTACACTGAGAACCCGACATCCTTGCGGCCTGAAAACCCGCGCCTATTTCCACACCCTTGACCGTCCCGATACCCATGAGCGCCCTGACCAGATCGGCATCAATTTTGTCGAAGACCGGCTCCCCCAGACCGGCCGGACATCCCCTGACCAGAATCTCCACAATACCCCCGACAGAGTCCCCGCAGGCCTTTGCTTCCTTTAACTTTTCCTCCATTTTTTTGACTGCATCGCCGTCTGGACATCTCAAGTAGTTATTATCTATCTCATCATAAGATATCCGTTCCGCGGCAATGCCGCCCAGTTCTACGGTACAGGCTGTAACTTTTATACCGATATCTCCGATAATCTTTCTGGCAATGGCGCCGGCGGCCACGCGGGCCGCGGTTTCCCTGCCGGAGGCGCGTCCCCCTCCCCTGTGGTCACGGATTCCATACTTTTTATAATAGGTAAAATCCCCATGCCCGGGCCTGAAGATATCCTTCAGCTCATCGTAGGCCTCGCTTCTTGCATCCCTGTTTTTGATGATCATGGAAATCGGAGTCCCTGTTGTCCTGCTCTCAAAAATACCGGAGAGTATTTCCACGATGTCTTCCTCCCGTCTCGGCGAGGCTGCCGGGCCACTGCCCGGCCTTCTCCTGTCCAGCTCCTTCTGTATGTCCGATTCATTCAGGTCGATGTTGGGGGGACATCCCTCCACAACAACCCCCGTTGCCCTGCCATGAGACTCTCCCCAGGTGGTAACCCTGAAGAGTATCCCTGTTGAATTTCCTGACATGTTTGCTCCTTTTCTGTTTTTAGCAGTTATTCAGCCACCAAGGCACAAAGTCACTAAGATTGTATCATAATTCTTTTGATGCCGAGGTTCATGATAACCAAAAACATTTTTGTTAATGAAATTTCCCCGAAATTATAGGAAAATATAAAATTTTACGCTTTGTGTCTTGGTGACTTTGTGGCTGAGTAATTATGTTTTTTAAAAAATCTGCAAACTTCGTCCACTATTTCATCTATACTTTTTTTCGATGTATCGATGGTAATATCTGCCAACCGGCGATAGATCGGTGTTCTCATCTCGAGCACATCCACGGTTTCCCTGTAAAGATCATTATCTGAAAGTGCAGGTCTTTGTTCGCCGCTGACCTTATCTCTTCCCATCCTTTCGATAATTGTCCCCACATCGGCGGAAAGCCAGACAAAGACACCCATTTTCTTCAGGACATCCAGATTTTCTTCATCCATAACCGCCCCGCCACCCGTCGCAATCACGCTCTTTTTAACGGTGGAAAGTCTTTTAATAGTCTCCTTTTCCTCTTTGCGAAAAGCCTCCCATCCCTTTTCTTCGACGATTTCTCTGATGGTTTTTCCGGTGTGCTTTTTTATAAGCTCATCCGTATCATAGAAGGGGATTTGCAACCTTTCTGCAATCCTTCTTCCTATAATTGATTTCCCTGTGCCACGGTAGCCTATCAAAACAATGTTCACGGTGTACCCCAAAAATTATCCATCCGCCATCAATAGATACATCCATACTTTACAGGAATCCATATTACCACACAACAAGTTTTGTATCCTCTGCCAGATTAAATTTGCTATTTGGGGAATTTTTGAATATTATACAACGAGATAAATCGGTGATATAAAATGGATAAATTTACAAAATCGTCATCCCAATTCAGAAGCTTAATCTCGATTTTACTCGTTGCGGTATTGCTGTTTCTGTTTGCCCCCAATTCTTTCGCGAATGAAAAGTTTCCAAAACCAGTGGGTGCCGTCAACGATTTCGCCGGGGTCATCCCGCCTCAATATGAAAGGGCGATGAACAGTCTGGCCATTGAGGTGCTGCAGAAGACCGGGACATCGGTTGTTGTCGCCACCTTTAAGAGTATCGGAGATAATGACCCTGCTGACTTCGCAAACAGGCTGTATGAGGCATGGGGCATCGGGAAAAAGGGAGAGGACAAGGGTGTGCTTATCTTCCTTGCCGTCAAGGAGAGAAGGGTGAGGATTGAAACCGGCTACGGGGTTGAGGGGATACTCCCCGACGGCCGTGTCGGCGAGATACTGGACAGATATGTCGTGCCATATCTCAAAAAGGGGAATTACGGCAAGGGTCTGTCAAACGCCATGGTGGCCGTATCAACAATTGTGGCCAAAGATGCAAAGGTTTCCTTAACGGGGAAATCACCGCCCTATAAATCGAGAACACACAGGACAGGCAAGGGAGGCAATCTTTTTTCTCTCATCCTGCTCATCATTATTATTACAATGCTCTTGGGCACAAGACGGGGGAGAGCTATGCTCCCGTTTCTCCTGCTTATGCTGCTTATGGGCGGAGGTGGCAGGGTTGGGGGCGGTTTCGGCGGCTTCGGCGGGGGTTTTGGAGGCTTTGGCGGTGGAATGAGCGGCGGCGGCGGTGCTGGTCGTGGATTTTAATTCCGCCACTAAGACACTAAGACACAAAGAAAGAAAAACAGCTTAATTGGTTCAATTGGTTTCATTAGTTAACCAACAGAACCAATCGAACCAATTAAACCAATAGAACATATTTACTTTGTGTCTTCGTGCCTTGGTGGCTGAATAATAAAGTGAGGTGAAAAATGGCTAAAAAACCTGAAGAAATATTTTCAGAAATAACTAGTGACTTCAATAAGGTCTTTGGAGATGACCTTATCTCTATCATTCTCTACGGAAGCGGCGCCGGAGATGATTACATTCCCGGAAAATCCGATCTCAATTTTCTTGTTGTACTTTCAGAAGAAGGAATAAATAATTTGGAGTGGGCTATTGATGTGGTTTCCAGGTGGAGAAAGAAAAAGGTGGCAACACCTCTCTTTATGACAAAATCCTACATTGACTCTTCACTTGATTCATACCCCATTGAATTTCTCAACATGAAAAGAAGTTACGTCACCGTCTTCGGGGAAGATGTGCTGAAAAAATTGTCCTTTGAGCCCGGCCTTCTCAGGCTGCAGTGTGAAAGAGAGTTGAAAGGAAAGATACTCCATTTAAGGGAAGGGCTCCTGGAAACCGAAGGGAAGGAAAAAAGGATTCGGGACCTGATCAAGATATCCCTCACCGCCTTCATCTCTATCTTTAAGGCGCTCCTGTATCTAAAGGAGGTAGAGATACCCAGCGGCAGACGGGAAGTAATTAAATCCGTTGCCGGGGAGTTTGGAATAGACCCCGGCATCTTCCTGAAATGCACAGATATTAAGGAAGACATAGGAAGGTTTTCACCCTCCGAAATAAAGGAAATATTTAAGGCGTATCTTATGGAAGTGAGAAGATTGTCTGTGATAGTTGATAAATTAATTGTAACTACTCAGGGATGTAGGGGCGTATAGCAATACGCCCGTACCAAAGACACAAAGTGGCAGAGGCACAAAGGAATAAAAAAACAGTTTCATTAGTTCAATTAGTTTCATTCGTTTCATTGGTCAGTTAACCAATAGAACTAACAGAACCAATTAAACCAATAGAACATATTTACTATGTGTTCTGTAAACCCGGATGAAAGGAAGATAAGGATATGAAAGTTATAGCCAGAACATGTGTTGTGCTATTGCTGCTAAGCGGGCTTGTTATATTACCTCAATGTCAGAAAAAAGCGGAAATTCATGAGGTGAAAATCGGCGGTCTCTTCGACCTGACCGGAGCAACACATGAGATCAGTGTTCCTTATGCGGACGGTATCAGAAATTATATTGATTACATAAATGAAAAGGGCGGCATCAATGGACGTAAGGTAAAGCTGATAGAGGTGGATTATGGGTATCTTATTCCACGGGCTGAAGCGGCTTATGAAAACTTCATAAAAGTTGAAAAGGTTCACGCCATCCTGGGCTGGGGAACAGGTGATACAGAGATGTTGCGTTCAAAAATCGCAAAAGACAGGATACCTTTCATGTCAGCCTCCTATTCATCAAAGCTGGGTATTATCAACGAAGCACCTTATAACTTTTTGATTGGTGTAACATACTCCGACCAGATGAGGATAGCCTTGAGATTTATCCTGGATCAATGGAAGGATAAATCGCGCAGGCCAAAGGTGGCCTTCATCTATAGCGATACTGCCTTTGGCAAATCCCCTATTGCCGATGGTTATACCTATGCGGCTTCTCACGGGATTGATGTTGTGGCTGACGAGATTGTTACGCTGGATGCACGCGAAGCCATAGACCAGCTATCAAGAATTAAGGCCATGGAGGCTGACTATGCTATATTACAGGAAACAACCTGGGCGGCGTCTGTAATTTTGAAGTATGCCAGGAAATTGGAACTTAAAACCAGGTTTATCGGCCTGAACTGGTGTGCTGATGAAAAGCTGATCGCATTGGCGGGAGAGGCAGCGGAAGGATTTACAGGAACCGCCCCTTTTATATTTACCGATGTAAATATTCCCGGTATCAGGAAAATTTTAGAATACAACAGGCGAAAAGGGGTTGACATTGAAGGATATATCCTCCGCCACATCCAGGGATGGACTACCGCGGAAGTTATGTTGGAAGGAGTAAGAAGAGCGGGAAATGACCTGTCAGGTTCGGGTATAAAAAAAGGGCTGGAGAGCATACGCGGTTACAACACGGGAGGAATTACCGCACCGGTTACATTTGCGCCCTCAGATCACAGGGGATGCAAAAAACTGAAGTTGGTCCGGGTGGTAGACGGTAAATGGCAGCTTATTACGAATTATATTGCTGCTGAATAGAAAACTTAGAGTTCGGAGTTCGGAGTTCCGGGTTCCGAGTTGTTATAATTAAACTCTGAACTTTGAACTTAGAACTCGGAACTCTATTTAGGGGAAAGCATGAAAATCTCAATAAGATCCTCCATAGGCAGTAAAATCATAGGCGGATATCTCATTCTGGTTGCAATATTATTACTTGTAGGCGGAATTTCATATAACCAGTTGAGAACAATTGAAAGTCTCGTATCAAATCAGGTAATGGAAACGGCGGATGCCCGTAATTTAAGCAAGAATATCATCCTGGAAAGCACGTATGTTTCCAGTCTTGTAAATGAGTATCTCCTTACAACGGAAAAGGCCCAAAAGGTAGCGCTTCGCATTGTCATAAAAGATACAATCCAGACAATACAGGAGTACATGCGTCAGGTAAGCAAGCGGGAGTTATCACCCGATGGGAGAAAGATTCTCGAAAAATCACGGGACGTTTCTCTACAATGCTGTGAAAAAATTGAATCCGTTTTGCAAAGCTATGACAGGGAAGGCGGACTTCATGGAAAAACAAAGAACCTGTCAGATGAATTCCTTGATCTCCATTCTCGTCTTACAACCTTACTTCTTCAGTTTGATAAAATTGAAGAAGAATTGATGTACGGGTCATGGGATTATGCCAGACATAATATTTTCACCGTAAAAAGATATATCCTGGCGTTTAGTGTAATTGCCATCGTTGGGGGACTTCTTCTGGGGTTTGTCATCACTCTTTCCATCACACGTCCTGTCTCAAAACTGGCAGACGCACTGGAAAGGTACGGAAGCGGAGATTTCAACATCAGGGCCGACGTGAAGGGTACAGATGAAATAGGTTTTTTTGCAAAGAAATTCAATTCGATGCTTGAACAAATCAATACCTCTGCGAACGAGTTGAAACGGGCAAATCTGGAGATGACGGAAAGGAATCTGGAATTGGATGAAAGCAGAAGCCGGCTTCAGACATTGACCGATTCAACACCCGATGCCGTGTTCCTCGTTGACTCCGACAGGAAGATTCTTGATGCAAACAAGACATTTACGAAAGTATTTAGGTACTCTCCCGATGAGGCTCTCGCACTCAAGATAGATGATCTATGCAGCAAAGGCACTGTTAAGGAT
>JADFWA010000178.1 GCA_015222855.1 Pseudomonadota bacterium
AGATAAAACTAATCCGTCTGGGCACGAAAAAGATGATTGTTACAGAGGTATCCAAGAAACAGCGAGAATTATTCCAAAGCTTCAAAATCCCTCTACCAACCCGGCCATAGTTATAATACCCCCGGGATTTTAGGATACATATAAGGGAATCGGTTTAACTCGGCGAGGCCTTTGGTACACTGCTGAAAAAGCTCTATAGTAAATCTTCCCTGGTTCGCTTCAACGGGCTGGTACTGTGCGTTATCGCTATAGGGAGTATGTATGGTTCCGATCTGCCTGAATTCAAAAAAAGTTAGAGAAGTGTTGGCAAACGCCTCTTTCAGCAATGGGGTGGAAGCTCCCAGAATGGCAACTTCACGGCAGGTTCGGGCAGCTTTCGTTATGAGAGCAGGGCATTTACTGCCGCGAGGACGAGGCAGGACATAATCAGGTTTTATCTCCCAGATAAGGGATAAGCTCGGCGGCCTTTCTTCCTGTCAGGGGTTCTCGGTCCCGGCGCATTCCGGGTCCGCAGTGCTCTTTCATCGGGAAGGCGTAGGCCACAACGGTCGCGTTGTTATCGAGCTGAACTGCGGAACATATGAGGCCTGCTTGCACCCGTTGGCAAGGTCTGTTTGAAATGAATGGGCCTCTATTCATATGGATAGCCGGTGGATGCAATATCCTTTTGATAGTACTCCCATTCAGCATCAGAAATGAGCCCCTTTTTTCTATAGTGTTCTCGCGCTTCTTTCAGGATTTTTTCTATGTCCTGTTCCTGATGTTCAGTCAACGGGGGATTTACCCTATGTATCTCACATATCTCTTCGTATTTTTCCCTGGCGAGCTCAATACAGTCTTTTTTACCCGTTTTTAACCATTCAGGATGCGTTAATCTGTCGGCTGATTTTGGAATAAACTGCTCTTTTTTCCACCACTTCCTGGTATGTTTTGTATTGAGATAATGCCCCGGGATAGGCCCTACTTCATCGATGACGTCTTTTGCCATGGTCTCGTTATTGATGTCAACGCCCTCCAGGAACCTTCCGAGCATACCCGCAATATCATCGTCGATTATTGCCTGTACAGGATGAAAGGCGAGTTCACCGTACATTGCGCCATGAATCCATATTGTGTTTGTACCGGACAGCGCTCCTATCGAAGCAATAATGGCTTTTTCATACCCTGATTGATAATCTATCTTTTTTGAATTGGGGTAGCATACCGCGCCATCTGTTGGAACTCCATACCAGTGCCAGATCTGGCTAAATGCTGCCTGGTGCATTGAAATTTCAATCGACCCGAACGCAGGAGCGCCTGTTCTCATGTTCTGCGGAAAGGAAAAATCCTGCACTATTATTCTCGTTCCCGGTTTGACGAGCTGGGCAAATATTACTCCTGCAATGATTTCAGCATTCCCGCTTATTAATGAGCCTGCAATTGTAGCGGGGGCAGTGCCGCCGTACACACATCCGGAAGTCGGCAGAAGGATAAACCCGGCTTCTATGATCCTGTAGGCAGCATCGATCGTCTCATCATAAAAAGTCAGTGGAGGGGATGCGGCCATCATCGTTCTCAGTTCTGTATCAGCAGCCTGAGCCAGTTGTATACTAAACACCTCACACCCCATAGAATAGCCGGCACATGTAAATTTACTTGAATTCCTCAATCGTGCAGCAAGGCCTTCAGGCATGGCCATAACTGGCGGTATGTTTTTGAAACCGAACCATGGTGTGTACCATGGAATAATGCTCACATTTTCCAGTGCATCCAGAACAGTAATTCCATTATAGTACTCTTTCCTTGTCGGTGTTCGAGGATTCCATGTATCAAGATCAACCGTCCTTGTGCCGGACAGGGCTTGAAAATATGTTGTATTTCCGCCCCAGACCATGTCATTTTCATGGTTTCTTGCCCGTACATGGAACCTGCTCGGGCAGCTCCGTAACGATTCTTCCACCAATGCCTCGGGGAATCGTACCCTGTTGCTGCTGTAGTCAACGGTGCACCCCTTTTTTTCAAAAAGCTTAAGGGCTTTTTCGCTGTCAAACCGCACACCTGTCTTCTTGAGCACTTCCAATGTGCCGGTATGGATTTGCTCTATCTGCTCTTCGCTCAGGATTTTTAAAGGGGGAAAGTTCCGTGTATATCCTTTTATAGCCATGATAAAACCTCCTTATGGACCACAACATACCTATTTCCCCAGCAGCTTCTTTGCCAGAGCTACAGCTCCCGGCGCAGTCGGATCATATCCGTCAGCGCCGATCGTTTCGGCAAACTCCTCGGTAACGGCAGCTCCTCCCACCATCACCTTAACCTTCTCTCCCAACTCCTCCTTCTTTAATTCTGCAACCACCTTTTCCTGCTCCACACATGTTGTGGTCATAAGCGCTGACATAACGAGCAGGTTGGCACCGTATTTGTTTATTGCATGAATAAAGCCTTCTGCATTGATATTTACCCCCAGGTCCTGCACTTCAAATCCCGCGGCCGTGAGAAGGGTGACCACCATGGTCTTTCCTATGCTGTGAATGTCGCCGAATACCGTGCCCGCTACAACTCTTCCCAGAGACTCTCTATGTGCGCCTCTCCTTTTGATCTCTTTTTCCAGTATCGGCACCGCCGACCGCATTGCATCGGATGCTCCGACGAGATCGGGAAGCCAGAGCTCCCCTGTTCCAAATGCATCTCCAATTTCTCTGATGGCCGCGGTCATCACATCGAGGGCTTCGAGCGGGTCGATCCCTTTTTCAACTGACTGCGTGGCCGACTTAGCAGCCAGATCGTTATCATACTCAAAAGTAGCCTTTCTCAGGTTTTCAAGAATTGTTTTTGTTTCTTCATCCATTATAGGTCCCTCCGGTTATATATTTAAATTTTTTTACCATACATCAACACGCACTTTAATATGTGGGTATAATGTAAAAACTGAAAATATGATACCCTTTGTTCATTTTCTCAGCAATGAGAAAATCTTTATGCATAAGGATAGTTTGGCGAATTCAAATTCTTCTTATAGGTTTCCCAATCCTTATTTGAGATAAACCCCTTTTTCCTGTAGTACTCTCTTTCCTCTTTAAGGATGTCTTCTATTGCATTTTCCTGAGTATCTGTTAGAGGTATCGGTTTATGAGTAACTAAAAGCTCCTGCATTCTCTCTTTTGCATAATCGATGCAATCTTTTTCCCCCGTTTTTAACCATTCTGAAAGAGTTGACTTATCTGCAGCTTTGGGCATAAAGAATTCTTCTTTCCACAACTTTCTTGTATGTGCCTTGCTCAGATAATGCCCCGGGATAGGGCCTACCTCCTCTATTAGGTCAATAGCCAGGGTTTCTTCATTCACCTCCGACCCCTCTATAAACCTTCCCACCATACCGGCTATATCATAATCAAGTATTGCCTGTATCGGATGCGCCACAAGCTCACCGTATATGCCTCCGGAAAACTGTATTACATTGGCGCCTGATAGAGCGGCAATTAACGCGATGAATGTCTTTTCGTATCCACATTGAAAATCTACCTTTTTTTAAGCTCACTGGACCGGCAGAGGTAGCAACTGAGAGAATCCAATACCGACGCCATGTCTGGCTGAATGAGGTCTTTGGGAATCTCCAAAGGCACATACTCTCGAAATCCGGCAAGACCATTCAACGATTCACCCCGGAACTCATCGACCTTCAAGTACAGATCATGGCTCTTCTTCGATTGCCTCTTAGTCTGTTCGATGTTGAAAGTTAACCGGCCGGTGCGAATACCAGCACAACTGGGGGGCGAAATCGCGGCTCGGACCTGCTGAAAGTGGGGTTAAATGGCTTATTGAACCCACTTATGAGACAGAGTTTTATGAGTGTTCGTACGGGTTCAGACCAAATCGATCGCAACATCTGGCGCTGAAATCGTTATGGAAAGGGCTAATG
>JADFWA010000179.1 GCA_015222855.1 Pseudomonadota bacterium
ATCCCGGTCTCCTTCAGCTTCCTGATACGCTCCAGCACCTCATCCTCACCGATACCGATCTGCTCACCCAAAACCTTAAAAGGTTCCACATCCACGGGAAATCCGGTCTGGATAGTATCAAGAATTTTTTTGTCTATTGGATCCATGACAAGGTTAAAGGTCAAAGATTAAAGGTTAAGGGCGCAAGGCTACTGGCAGAAAATAAATTCGAATTTCATAAATCGATTTTCGATTTCCGGTTTTCGATATTCGAATTACGAATAACGATTTACGTTTTACGAATTTCGAGCTTCGGTTCATAAACACAAAACGGCTCTTCTGCCAGGTAGTTTCCCGTGATCTCATAGGCTCGGGCACGGCAGCCGCCGCACACCTTTATAAACTCACAGCGTCCACATTTCCCCTCATATTTACTCAAATCCCTCAAGTCATTAAAAACAGCAGATCCGTTCCAGATTTCCTCAAAGCCTTTCTCTTTAAGCTGACCACAGTCAATCTCGAGATAGCCGCAGGGCTGCGCCTGCCCCGTATGGGAAATAAAACAGAACGAAACCCCGCCCATACAGCCCCTGGTCATGGCATTCAATGAATCCCTTTCTCCCCTTGATTCCGCCGGTTTTTCTTTTCTTCGCCGGTGGAAAATGCGAAAGTAATGGGGAGCACAGGTAGCCTTGAGCTGGATCGGGCAATGTAAACTCTCCTCATAAAACCAGTTCAACGTCTCTTCATAATCTTGCGGTGATATCTCCTGATCAGCCATCTCTTTTCCCCTCCCTGTGGGTACAAGGAGAAAGATATGGTGGGCGGCAGCGCCCAGCCCAACGACCAGGCTCAGGATTTCCTTAATTTGGTCCAGATTGACACGGGTTATGGTGGTATTGATCTGAAACTCCATCCCGGCCTTTTTCATGGCCGCAATCCCCGACATCGCTCCCTCAAAGGCGCCGGATACACCGCGAAAGGCATCATGACTTTCCGCGTCCAGGCCATCGATACTGACACTGACCCTCTTGATCCCCGATTCAAGCATTTTTACGGCAATTTCATCGGTTACCAGTGTCCCGTTCGTGGCCAGCACCATACGCAACCCCTTTTTATCTCCATAAGAGGCAATCTCGAAGATGTCCTCCCGCATGAGCGGCTCACCGCCGGTCAGGATAATCACAGGTTTGCTGAAGGATACAATATCATCAATGAGTCTCAAACATTGATCGGTGGTAAGTTCCCCCTCATAGGGACCGTATTCTGACGAGGCCCTGCAGTGTACACAGGAGAGATTACAGCTCCTGGTCACCTCCCAGGCAATCATGCGGAGTGTATGGGGTAAAATCGTAAGATGTCTGTTCATATTTGTTTGTAGGGTCGGGTTTTACACCCGACCGAAAGCGGTGGCATATAAAATGCCACCCTACTCTACTTCAATGTTTCTGTAGCGCAAGGCTTTAGCCTTGCCAAATAGATACAGCAGCCCTAAAGGGCTGCCCTACATTTCACTTCGTTAGAATTCGGGCCACATCCTGGGCAAAATAGGTGATAATGATATCCGCTCCCGCCCTCTTTATCGATATGATGGATTCCATCATCGCCTTTTCCTCATCCAGCCAGCCGAGATTGGCCGCGGCCTTGATCATGGCAAACTCACCGCTGACATTGTAGGCCGCTACCGGCAGATCAAATTCCTCTTTAGCTCTGTAGATAATATCGAGATAAGGAAGAGCAGGTTTCACCATAATAATATCCGCACCCTCCTCAACATCGAGATTTATCTCCCGGATAGCCTCATCTGAATTGGCCGGGTCCATCTGGTATGACTTCCTGTCCCCAAATTGCGGCGCGCCTTCGGCGGCCTCACGAAAGGGTCCATAAAAACATGAGGCATATTTGGCCGAATAGGCCATAATGGGAAGGTTATCATATCCCTCCTCATCGAGGGCCTCCCTGATTACCCCGACACCACCGTCCATCATGCCGGAAGGGGCAACCATATCGGCACCGGCCTTCGCCTGAGACACGGCCGTCTCCGCCAGTATCTCCAGTGTGGCGTCATTGTCCACATCATTATCTTTGATGATTCCACAATGACCGTGGCTGGTATATTCACAGAGGCATAAATCACAGATCACAAGGATATCTGGAACTTTCTCCTTTATCTCTCTTGTTGCCCGCTGGATAATCCCGTCCTCGGCAAATGCCCCCGAACCCACCTCATCCTTCTTCTCCGGGATACCGAAAAGGAGTACAGCGGGGATACCCATATCTTTTGTCTTCCGCACCTCTTTCACCAGATAATCGACGGACATCTGAAAATTTCCCGGCATGGATGCAATCGGTTTCTTTATATTTTTACCAAAGGTCACAAAGAGGGGATAGACAAGATCATCAACGGACAATTTAGTCTCCCCTATCATCCTCCTGAAATTCGCGTTTTTCCTCAATCTCCTCGGTCTGTAGACTGGATAGTACATATCCTTCCCCCTCCTTGGAATGCAAAGTTAAGAATGAAAAAAACATAATAATCGTTTCGCATTCCCTGAATCGTTGCTGTACAAAAGCCCCAATCATTTTTAACTCTTAATTCTTCATTCTTAATTTATGTTATCTCCTCATCCGTCAGATAACAGGCCGGATCGGGGGCCCATAGATCACCTGCAGCCGCTTCGGCCCTCACCCTGAAATTGCCCCCACAAATACCAAGCCAGCGGCAGGTCGCACATCTTCCCTTCATGTAAGGTTTTTTATCCTTCAATTTCGCCATCAGTTCATTTGAAGTATCCGTCCATATCTCACTGAAGGGACGTTCCCTCACATTACCAAAAGATATATTTCGCCAGAACTGGTCGGCATAAACCTCACCATCCCAGCTCACGCAACCGATACCGCTTCCCGAACTGTTCCCCTCATTCATCTTGAGGAGTTCAAGGACTTCAGCGGCCCTCTCCGGGTCTTCTTTCAACAGGCGCAGGTAAATATAGGGCCCATCGGCATGGTTGTCCACGGTAAGTATCTCTTTTTCCATTCCACGGTCAAAGAGGTCACGTGTCCTGTCCATGATGATATCCACCACTTCCCTTGTTTTCTCATGTGACAGGTCTTCATCAATAAGCTCAGAACCACGCCCTGAATAGACAAGATGATAAAAGCATGCTCGCGGGATGTTTTCCCTTTCAATAAGGTCGAAAATGGCGGGAATTTCAGAGAAATTTCGCCTGCTTATGGTAAAACGAACCCCAACCTTTATCCCCGCGTCCAGACATATCCTGATCCCGTTCATGGAGGCATCGAAGGCCCCCTTAACCCCCCTGAAGGCGTCATGTATTTCCTTCATTCCATCCAGACTCACTCCGACATAAGAAAGGCCGATCTTACTGAAGATTGCAGCCTTCTTTTTCGTAATGAGCGTACCGTTTGTTGATATGACCGCCCTCATCCCCCTGTCCACGGCGAACTGGACAAGCTCGGGGAGATCCTTTCTTGCCAGCGGCTCCCCGCCGGAAAAAAGCATTACGGGAGAACCGAATGAAGCAAGGTCGCCTATCAGTTTCTTTCCTTCCTCCGTACTCAATTCATCGCTGTACTGTATGTTTTGAGAACTGGAATAGCAGTGAACACATTTGAGGTTACATCTTCTGGTCACATTCCAGACGACCACAGGCTTCTTATCTTTGGAAAACTGGAGAAGATGCGAAGGAAGTTTCCCGGATTCCCTCTCATAGCGAAGGACATCCGACGGTTCCACAGCCCCGCAGTATAGCTTTGAAATTCCTATCATCGCACACCTTTAAGTGACAATTAAGTGACAATTAAGAATTAAAAATTAAGAGTTAAGAATGATTTGGATCTAATACAAATAACATTCTAAGAAAAACACAACAAGCATCATCTTTTCACTTTTCACTCTTAACTCTTAATTCTTAATTTGCACCGCAATCGCCTCCACAAGGCCGGAAACGGTATAAGTCTTCGACACAATATCGACCCTGAGACCGAGTTTTTCCACGGCGGCGGCCGTCACCGGACCTATGCAGGCTATCTTTATATTCTCTGAAAAATGCATATCCTCTCCCATAATATCCGAAAAGTTAATCGCCGTGGATGGGCTTGTAAAGGTAATAACGTCCACCTTGCCCTGATCTATCAACTCATAAAGCTCTGTCTTATCTCTTCCCGAATTAACCGTTCGGTAAGCAACAACAACGTCTACATTTGCACCCAATTTTGAAAGTCCCTCGGGAATCACGTCTCTGGCAATCTCCGCCCTCGGCAGGAGAATGTTCCTGCCTCCGGTTTCTTGTTCCCTAAATTTTTCCAGGACAGCTTCAGCTATATAATCATCTGGAATGATATCGACACGGATCCCGTATTTTTCCACAGCAGCAGAGGTTGCAGGACCTATGGCACATATCCTGATTCCCTTGAGGTCCCTCACGTCCTTCTGCAAATCATCAAGGCGCTTGAAGAAAAACTTTACCCCGTTTACACTGGTAAATATAATCCAGTGGTATTTATTTAGATTCCCTATCGCCTTATCCAGGTCATCAAAACTGTCGGGAGGGACAATCCTGATGGTAGGAAACGAGATAGCTCTGGCCCCATTTTCATTAAGAAGCGCCCTTAATTCTCCGGACTGCTCCTCCGGCCTTGTAATCACAACACCCTTGCCGAAGATGGGTTTTCTCTCAAACCAGTTCAGATCATCTCTCAATTTGACGACATCCCCCACTACAAATATCGCCGGGGGTGAAAAATTCTTCTCCTCCGCCATCTCCGCTATATTCCCAAGTGTCCCTTTCAGTGTTTCCTGATCGGCAGTTGTCCCCCATCTGATCAGGGCGGCGGCCGTATCTGGATCTCTCCCGTTCTTTATCAGGTTGGTCACAATATGCGTCAGATTCTTGACTCCCATCAGGAAGACCATGGTTCCGACGGCGGATATATTCCCCCAATCGATACTGCTTCCGTCCTTCGTCGGGTCTTCATGGCCCGTCACAAAGGTAACGGAAGACGTAAATTTTCGGTGTGTCAGCGGAATGCCGGCATAGGCGGGAACGGATATGGCCGAAGTGACACCGGGGATTATCTCAAACGGTATCCCCGCCGCGGAAAGGACCTCCGCCTCCTCCCCCCCTCTTCCAAAGATAAATGGATCGCCACCTTTGAGTCTGGAAACGATATTTCCATCGGATGCCTCTTTTACGAGGATCTGATTCAGTCTTTCCTGAGATACCGTATGGTCACCGCCCTTCTTCCCGACGTAGACCAGACGGGCATCTTCCCCTGCAAGCCCAAGAATATCCTGATTTACGAGATAGTCATACACAACAACATCGGATTTTTGGAGGCATTCCACCGCCCGAACCGTTATCAACCCCGGATCCCCCGGCCCTGCACCGATGATGTATACTTTGCCCTGTTTTTTCATATCAGCATGAATTCTTTTCTTAATTTACCGCAGAGACTTCAATTTATATTCTCTCTGCGTTCTCTGTGTTCTCTGTGGTACAAAATTATGAATTATATATCTCTTCCAGTATCTCCCGACCGCCTCTTGACTCTATATTTTTGGCCAGTATCTTCCCTAACTTCTCCCACTCTTCGCAGCTCCCTCTGACCTCATCCATTACCACGATCCTGCCGTCAAGACTTCCCACAAGACCTTTTAAAATCAATTCATCACCATGCTTTTTCCCATAGGCCGCTATCGGGACCTGGCATCCCCCTCCCAACTCCTTCAGAAAAACCCTCTCCGCCATAGCCTCAATCGAGGATGCTCCGTGATTGAGAAAGGAGACAATATTTTTCATCTCTGCATCATCCTTCCGCAACTCTATACCGAGCGCACCCTGCCCTGGAGAGGGCATCATCACCTCCACAGGTATAAATTGAGATACGCTTTCCCCCCACCCCATACGTTTTATCCCAGCCGCCGCGACCACCACACCGTCAAGGTCATCCGTTTTTATCTTTTTTATCCTTGTATCCAGATTGCCCCGGATGGAAACAATCTCTATATCAGGCATCAGATTCCGTAGCTGTAATCCCCTTCTCAGAGAACCGGTGCCTATCCTGGCCTTTTTCGGCAGGTCTTCTATCTTTCTATTTTCCCTTGATATCAGGACATCTCTGGGATCCTCCCTCTCAGTTATGACCCCTATCTCAAGCTCCTCCGGAAGTTCCACGGGGACATCCTTCATGCTATGCACAGCAATATCAATTGCGCCTCTCAGAAGCGCCTCCTCTATCTCCTTGACAAAGACACCCTTGCCGCCGATGGTGGCAAGGGAAACGTTCTGCATTATGTCTCCCCTTGTCTTGATCACAGTGATTTCGGTGATCATACCTGGGCGCTTCTCCTTCAATCTGTCCGCCACCCAGTGTGCCTGTTTCAGCGCCAAAGCGCTTCCCCGTGTTCCTATTCTTAATATATCCATTTGACGCTCCCCCAAGGTCTCCCCCAGGGGGTCACATCTTAATTATAAACTATTCTAATA
>JADFWA010000180.1 GCA_015222855.1 Pseudomonadota bacterium
CTACAATGTATTCCTGTGGTTAAAATCCTCATCTTCCCCCGCTCAAAGTCCGGGATCTTCGACTTGACCTTGCGAAAACTATCTCATTTCTGGATGGACACTATATAGTCAGGTGATCGGTTCGCCTAAATCTGAAACACAGTAATCGGTGTCGAATATCCTTTGAGGGTCACGGGCGATTTTTTCTTCATCTTAAAGTCATTTTTAAGGTTTTTTACTGCTTCCGCGCTGATCAATATATCGCACTGGAATTTCTTTGTCAGTTCCTGAATTCGTGAGGCCAGATTAACGGTATCACCTATCAGGGTGTAGGAAAGCCTATCCTCACTGCCCGTATTGCCAGCCAGCACCTCGCCTGTGTGAATACCGATGCCGTGCCTGAATGGCATTTTTCCTTTCTCGGCCCTTGCTCTGTTTAAATCCTCCAGGTTTTTTCTCATTTCAAGCGCTGCCAGTACGGCCTTATCAGCATGGCTTTTGTACGGCACGGGAATACCAAAAACCGCCTCTACTTCATCCCCCACATACTGAAGCACAAGTCCCTGATGTTTGCTTATGGCCTTCTGCATGGCCGTGAAATAGGACCTCATGCTCCTGATAACCTCTTCAGGGTCATTCTTCTCAACATAAGGGGTGAAGTCGCGAAGATCTGAAAAAAGCAGTGTGGCCTCTGATTTCTCTCCGTTCAGGGGAATACGGCCGGCAAGTATCCGGTCCCTTATCTCCGGGGTAACATATTTTCCAAACGTATCCCTTATTTTCTCCCTTTCTAAGAGACCTGCAATCATATCATTTCCCGCATCACCCAGGATACCGATCTCATCGTTGGAAAGCACCCGGATTCTCTGTGTGAAATCCCCATTTCTTACTTTTCCCACCACACCCAGCATCTCACCTATTGGATCCAAGATGGACTTTCCCACAAGGAAATTTAATCTCAGGGCAATGATAATAAAGACGCTACAGAGGATTATAGTGAAAATAAGTATCTCTCTGCCTAACTCAATAGGGGAAATGGAGGTGCCCTTCATCTCCCAAAGGAAGAAGAACAGTGTTCCAACCAAGAGAATCATGGGGACAGAGGTTCCTGCCATATATAACACCCTGATTCTTCTGCGTATGGAAATTTTTATTGTTCCCGATAGGGCCGACAGCCTTCCCCTGTGAAAGAACCATGGAATCAATTTTCTTCTCGAATAGTCCTCAACCAAGAAAAAAGATATGGTTGAGGCAATCATTCCGATCATTATTGCTCGAAAGCCGAGGAAAAAAGAAGTCTTGGCAGGCACATTCATGAAAAAAACGAAAAAGGCCACTACAAAAAAAGGGATGGTGATCCACATGACCAAGCTGGCCAGCCCAAGAAGAAATGGAAGGTTCAAAAGCCTGCGTCTTGCCTTTTCCTTCATGTCCTCCTGGATTTTCATCCCGGCATAGGACATGTTTATCACTCTTGAAATGGGGCGCTGGATCAAATATTGCAAAAAGGCGGCAACGAAAATGACCAGCGGAAGAAAAATGACGAGAGCTCGCCATCCTTCTTTGGGAAAAAATAGGGTTTTCTGTACCTCTAAAAGCACCAGCGGAGTAAATAGATTGAGCACTCCCACAGTAAAATTACCCAATAGGTTTGCCCCTATGTGACGCAAATAAAGGCCTGCAAGACTTATTTTATCAGGCATTGGTTCCAAAATTATCTCCAGACGTCTCTAAAATTCTACAACTTATTGTGAATAACGAGGTTTTATTGAGACCTGATTTTTAGAAACTATACTTGACCTCGAGGAAAAGGCGATCATTGTCTTCGATATTCTTAAATTTGCCTTTATCGCCGGCCTGGTAGAAAACCACCCCACCC
>JADFWA010000181.1 GCA_015222855.1 Pseudomonadota bacterium
CCTGCAAAGCTGCCAGGATCGACGAAGAAGCGATTCGCTTCGTCTCATGGAGATGGAGCAGGTGTGCTTCGGGATCTGGCATTTCATCGAGAATCATGGAGCAGTAACGATAGACATCTGCCGCATTCGCGGAACCGTCATGATCGGCATGTTCGATATCATTGGCGCCTATCTCGAACCAGCGTTTTGTAAATTCCACGGCATCCTTCAGATCCGTGGCGCCGCCGATTGGGCTACCCCAGATGGTGCTCACCGTACCGACCATCTTGATGCCCGCATCCGTCGCCTTCTTGATGCAGCGCTCCGCCTCCGCCCAGTAATCGGGAAGGGTGGTGCCTGAATTGGCAAAGTGATGCTCCTCTTCCGTGGAAACCATCATGAGGATACGGTCGGGACCGTATCCCTCTTTTTTCATTTCAATGGCAGTGTCCACGGCGGGTTCACGAATGGTAACACCCGTAAATGTAATGTCATCGGGATTGATACCTGCTCTGGCGCAACGCTTCTTGAACCTCTCGCCCTGTTTGAAATACTTGAAGACCTCATGCGCATCTTCAAACTGTGGCATACCGGCGGGATTACCGAGATTGGTAAGCTCGATCTCCTTGCATCCTGCCAGGGCCATTTCTTCCGCGTAGAAAATCTTCGCAGCCGTGGAAATGAACTGCTCCTCATGCTGGAAACCGTCGCGAATGGTGATGTCACCAATCGTAACTTTCTTCGGCATTCTGGGAAAAACTTTCCAAAGATCATATTCTGTCATATTCATAATCTCCTTTCTAGTAAAATGTTTGCATAGAACCGCAGTTGATTCTTGATTCTTGACTCTTGTTTCCTGGTTCCAGTTTTGGAACGCAGCAACTAAAAAACACCAACCATAACCTGTTTTCTTATAATGCACCTCCTTTAAAGTTTAGTAATGACCCTTCAAAAAAAAAGGCCAATATACAGGAATTAAATTTTTAAATTCCTGTATATTGGCCTACTGCTCGCCGATCACTCCACTTTTGCTTCGTGATCCTCGACCTTGTCCGCCAAAGGTTATAATCTCTTTCGCATTTCGCTCAAAAGATCAATATCTTCGCTATAAGACAAAATGTGACGTGTTTTTAAATAGTTGTTCTATAAAGAACTGATTTCAATTCTTTTTCGAGAGGATTTAAATTTGCCCTCCAAATCTTCAGATACGGTGATGACGATAACCCTTTCACCTGTTTTAGTGCTAATATCCGAATGGAAACTCTCTATCCGGCATCCCGTTATATCTGCTATCACAGGTTCCAGAAATTCTCTGGAGTCTTCCAGAAGTTTTGTCCGAACTTGTTTTACGAGCTGAGCGCCTTCAATATCTTTTGCTAAATGACTCTCTGCAGGGGTTAAGACTCCTTTCAGACGAATCAACAACATATCCTGAACAACGTATGTTCTGGCTTCCAGTGGCCCTCGCCCCATGTGTTCTTTTTCAAATGTAATGATGGCATTGCTGATCTCAGCCTCCACCTGGCCTTTGGTCATGGCCTGACGACCGCCCATCTTCGCCTTTCTGGTAACATGATTCCGCAAAGATTTAACACACCTGCTTGTAGTGCAACTTATGCATGACTCGCATAAAATTTGAAATGACCGTCCTATTGTGGGGGGCCAATACAAGAAATTGAAACAATAATAATAGGTGGTTATTTACCGAGACTCAACCGCTCCAACCCTGCACTTATATTGTAGATACCTATACCCTGCTCTCTTAAAGTTATCAAGTCTTATTTTCCCTTCTTTCATTTCATTATTGGCGGAAAAGCGTTTTATAGAAAAATATTAGATTTATCGTATTACTGTAGGAGGCTGTCCGAGAATACGTCTTTATGTCATTTCGACCCCTTCGCTTCCGTCATTCCGAGCAAAGCGAGGAATCTAAATTTACGTATTTTCAATACAATAAGATTTCTCGCTCAGCTCGAAATGACAACTTTGGTGCATTTTCGGACAGCCTTCCATGATATCTTAGAATCTGAAAATCACCCAGCGAACGATGAAAAAGTAGGCGAGTCCTGTTGCAAAGAGGAGTATACAGGGCAGGATAAGATGTCTGTATACGCGGCCGACGGCGGCGCCGAAATACTGGTTTGAAAGCACAAGGCAAAGGTGGAGCGGCGAGAGTAGAACTCCCATAAAACCGCTGACAAGGGCGAGCATAACATAGGCAAGTATAAAGGAGCCTTCTCCTGAGGAATATACGAGCGGAACGATAATGGGAAAGGTGCTCCCCACAAAGGCTATTGTTATTCCCGTAATTCCTCCCACTATAAAGGGGAGTGCAACGGTAATAAGGGCGAGGGGGACGGAAAGTTCCATAAATTCCAGGCTTATTGCCTCGACGGCTTGGCTGTCCTCAAGCATTCCCTTGAAGATCAGTATGGCAATAACCATATAGAACATCTTCAAAAGGTGCGGGTCTATGACGACCTTCCGGATTTTGTATCCATTCATTCCGTTTTGGAACCACACATAACCGATCGTTAAAATAAGCGAGATAATCAATCCCAACTCCCTTGCAATGTGGAACCCGGGAAAGACTCTGGAAAGCAGCGTCCCCACACCGAGCCCTACAAGTATCACCATGAGGATGGGAACGAGCTCTTTAAAAAACGGTCCCGCGGAATGGTTCTTCCTTCCTTTTTCCACGGCATGTTTCAGGTCAACCCCTTTTACGGAAAGGGCGCCGACGGAAACCGCTACAAGAGTGAGCGGCCACATGACCATGATAAGTGCCCAAAGATTTATGTCGGCCAGCGTTACCGAAAGGAGTATCCCGGGATAGAGGGGCCACCAGTATTCCCAGATATGGCGGTACCAGTAGTTAATGAAACTGAGCTGATCCGGTCTTAATCTGCTTCTGTTTCCCAGTTCCTTCACCATTGGGGCCGAGAACACCGCGCCTCCCGGCATGGGAAGAAGACCGATAAGAGCGGGGAATATTGCAAGATTCAGCCGGGGATTCACAACGAGACCGCGGAAATTATTGAGAAGCCGCTCCATATGTCCTCCCAGCTCCAGACTGCTGCTGAGAACGAGGATGAGTGTGACCATGACCGCGAGGGAAAGAGTTTTCGGCATTACAACAGAGCCTGCCATGGAAATTAACATGGCGGCCGGCTTCAGACCGAAGAGCGTGCCTGTGAGGATTGCTCCCAGGATGAAGGCGTTACCCAGTGATATCCTCTTTCGGATGAGAACGAGTACGAAAACAAAGACAATAGATATCCTTACGATGGCAGGAATGTTCAGAATAATGGACATAAATTCTCCATCAAAACGGTGCTCGGGTGACTCCCTTACGAAAAGCAGGGTGATAA
>JADFWA010000182.1 GCA_015222855.1 Pseudomonadota bacterium
CTCCGTATCATCGCAGTCAAACCGGAGTGCGTAAGCATTCGTCATGCTCTTGGCAAATTTAGCAGCCCTTTTAACCCAAATTCTCCAGTCCGGAATTGGGTATTTCACCCGGACGTTTGCGCCCGTGACCATTCTGATATTGCCGGCAATAATATCAATCGGAGCGTTCATGATTGCGCCCAGGGAAATCCCTATCCCAAAGATGCCTTCGGAAACCTGTAGTGCTTCAAAGGCGGTACCTCTCTTGATCTTAGCTTTCCACACCTGCTTTTTTATACTGGTCTGTCCTTTTTTCGTGAACGGGTTTGCCTCAGTACTTCCGTCTAATGCTCGTTTTTTACTTAGCAGTATCTTTTCGGGAGACATTACCTCCGTTAAGATGTCCATACATCGCGCCGCTGTCATTACCATACCCGCGCCAACTGTCACGACGCCCTTTATCTGTGGCGGAGCTGATCTCGCCGCAACTATACCGACCGCTGAAAGCGTCGAAAGTGCATCCTGCAGATCATCTACTGCCGTCAAAAGTGATGCCCTGGCTGAAACCATCGCCGGTGTGGGTGAACCCAACATCGCAAGGAAGCGTTCCTTCCGCTTTTTCTTCATATATTTGAGTTCCTGGTATCGCTCAGGGGTGAAGTAACCCCAGTTTTTCCTTTTCCACTCCCTTGTTTCCTCGGCAGTGATCGGCTTTTCAAAGCCGATCTTTATGATATCGTCAAAGCCCGGGATATAAATTGTATATCCGTGCTTTGCGATATATTTCGCTTTCATCTTCTGAAACTCCGCCGTTGTCATGTGTGGCAAATGAAAAGGCGCCGTCCAGTCAGGCATTTTTGAACAATTCCTTATAGTTGGAAGTCCGATTATTAACTTCCATGTTTTTTGGAAGCTCTCCCTGTCTCAGCGATCCGTGCGAAGGCTTATCCTGGAGTCGCCCAGACTCTAGGCGGTTCATCCGGATCGTTCGGAATAACATATATTAATATTCCGTCCTTGGCAGCCGCCGCAAACATATCCCTGTCGATCATGCGACAAACGAGTAGCCGGCGATCCGGTTTGGGAATCTTTGGGTCTTCACGCCACAAATATCGATAAACCATCAATTGTCCAACGGCTCGTAATCCTGGCCCATCCGCAACCTCAATAAGCCAGGTTTCCTTGTCTGTCTCCGCGATCGCATCGGCCCGCTTGCATACATTCATGCGGTACATTCTTTGCATCGGGTCCCGTTCTTGCGCTGGCGTTAATTCGGGACCACCTAAAAGACAATCATAGTATAACCTCTGAAACAGGTATCCATAACGCTCCAGGAACCTGTACCAAATCGGGACATCCGGACGTAACATGTGTGGCGGCCGTCCTCTCCAATTCACACTATAAGCTCTACCCAAGGTGGTCGGCATCTGCATCTCCATTCTCTCGGTTATCTGTACTCCTTCGGCTAAGCGTCTTCTTGATCCAACATAGATCATTCCCCATCTTTGCGATTCGTGATTCTAACCTCACGAAATATGCGCCAAGTAAAATCACTACTGGCAATAACTTAAACATATAGTCAATCCACGGTGTCATACAACCAGCTCCTTGATTATGAAATAATCCGTGTATGATGTTGATGGGTTGTCTACCTCAAATTTCATCCTGCCATCTGGCTGTGTTGTTGCTGGAAGTGTGAAATCGGTAAGAACTTGCTCATCTGCCTTCCACATATTCATAACGCTTCCATCAACCGTAATCTTCCAAAGGATGTCCTGATCTCCGATTTCTCCGATATTAAACTCAAACCAATTACTTCCATTCCAGATCTGCCCTACATCCCAAACCTCATAAAAACTCAGAGATATCATATAGGCGGTATTGCCTATAAAAAAATACCACTGGTCACTAGTGGTCGCCACCTTGTTTTTTATGTTGACTTCGAATGTCGGTGGAACCTGTCCGGATCCCGTCCGGAAAATACCTGCAATTCCGATAGGGGTTGGCGCGTAAAGCCGCAAACTGCCATCCTCAATAGTTGCCGTTCCTCCGCTTATCTCATTCTTCGACCAGCTATTTGTCGTTAAATCGTCAAATTGCTCATTAAACCAGGTTTTTAGCTTTCTCTTGAGGCCTCTAGGGCCAATTCGAAACGGCCCACCACTAAAAACGCTAACATAAAGCGGTGCGATCGATCCGCCTGTGGGCGGGTCTGGAATGTCTACACCTATCCCAAACACCGGCGTCGGGGTTATGGCTTCAGGTGTAATCGGCGTCGGTTCAGCGTCTACCCCTGGTGTTGGTTCAGCGATTACCCCTGGTGTTGGTTCTATGGTTGGCGTCGGTGTTACGGTTATTGTGGGAGGAACCTCGGGAGACGTCGGAGGGATCGGTGGTTCAAGCAGTTCCGGGTGTAGTTTTTCCAGCCTGCGAGTCAACCACTTCGGCAGGATACTTCTAAGCAACCGCTGTGCAAACATTTGTTTTGCCCACTTCGGATACTGTTCAAAGCACTCTTTCGTGAGTCCTTTTCTACATGGTTCCGGCCAGGTTGCTTGTAGTTTTGTTTCCACATTTATGATTCCATGCCAGCCGCGGCCGCAAGTAGTTCGTTAAATGATAGTGGTTGTAATACTTTTTTTGGCAGCATTCCGATTTGGATGATTATTTCACCAAAATCCGCTGCGAGCGTTGTCCAGATATGAGCTGTTAATATCGTGTTGCCTTGCTGTAGCTCATAAAATTCTCGGAAGGAAACCACGGTTGCATCTCCTCGCAACTTTTCACCCCGGTTTAATGGCCATACTTGGAAATTATCGTCAAACACCTGCACAAACGTTTCATGATTACAGCCAGACTGGAAAAGAACATCAACCTGATGAATCACGCCCGCTGTAAGGTGCATCTTTAGTTTGTGAGGGTTCGCTTCGGTGTCTCCGGCGTCTGGTGTGTAGGAAAAAGCAAAAAACATTTAATAACTCCGACGATTTATAGGGTGTACTCTTCGATGATGCCTTCAGAGATAAGGTTGTCTCTAATTTCAACAAGCTGCTCAGTTGGTATGTTGAGGTGTTCCCTGATATCTGCTGTTGATACATACCCTTTTTTTATTGTCGCCATCTTAATTACCGATAAAACCCGGTTGGTTTGAAACTTAATAAGCTCAGTATGTTTTAACCTATAGTCCATTTTTTATATCGCTATTTGATAGATCATATTTGTCTCGTTATCACATACCCATAAATACTTCCCATCAAACGTTAAGCCTGTTGGAGCGGTGCCAGGCGAGGCAAACGACCTTATTTCTATTCCGTCGAGGTCAATTTGGTAAATTTTATGGAGGTAAGTATCGCCCACCCATAAATACTTCCCATCAAACGTTAAGCCCTTGGGGTTATCTCCAGGTGTTACGAATGATTTTATTATTACTCCATCGAGGTTTAATTGGTAAATCGATGTTGTTGTTATATCACAAATCCATAAATACTTCCCATCAAACGTTAGGTCGCGAGGAGAAGCGACGGGCGAGGCAGGCGAGCTTATTTTTATTCCGTCGAGGTCAATTTGGTAGATTTTAATCGTAACCTTATCGCTTACCCATAGATACTTCCCATCAAACGTTAAACCATGTGGATCATTCCCAGGTATGGCAAACGACCTTATTTCTATTCCGTCGATGTTAAGCTGGTAAACTAATCCTGTTGTCCGGTCGGTGTGCCATATATATTTTCCATCAAATGCCAAACCATGGGCATTTACTCCAGGCGTCGTAAATGACTTTACAACCTCGCCGCTCATTAGCGGATACCATTCAATTTACAGGTTAATGTAAACGTATTCGTAGCATCGGTTCCAGTTGCGACAACATTAATTTTCAACCTGGAACCCAAGATTGGTGCCTCAATACACTCACTTTTAGCCCCGGCGGTATCTTCATACATTAGGGAACTAAACGGCCCACGTGCGTAGTTTTCGAACGTTGCGCCTCCTTCGCTGAACTGAAGGTTTATCTTTATTGTTCCAGGAGCGTTCGCTACACCTAAAATAATACGTAGAAGAACCTTCCTGTATCCACCGCAAGCTATTTCGGCGGACGTGTACGTGGTCTGTACATTATTAAAAACCTGGTTGTTAACTGCCGTAACAACCGTAGTTGCCGAAAGAGCTTCAACCGCCGCCTGGATCGCCTCTTCCGCTGTGATTTGTGTTTCCTGGTTAGCCGCCGATGCTCTCGCCGGTGTGCTCCTTACTCCAAAATCAGTCACAAGTCCACCTCCCAGCCGACACAGGTCATAATTAACACATCATTGTTCGTTGTGCCTGTTAATTCAGAGAAGAAAATATCTCCCTCACCCAGGATAATATCTGACCGTGATACAGCCAACTCACAGGCAGCTATAGTTTGTAACTCATCTAAATAGTGATTAATTCCACCGTTCGTAATACCCAGGCGACACTTTGTGTAGGCGTTTGTCTCATCTTCCACTGTCACGTGTGAGAGAACCCGGATCCTTTTCGCTTTTATCCTCGATAGCTCAATTCTCACAGTTGCACCGGTTACCCCTGTTTTCATGCGGGTTCGCCGGTACAACCGTGTAAAGTTGTTAATATTTCGTGCATCCATAATTATTAACCCTTCTTTTTGGTGTTAATAATTTCTGATTTGTTGCGTTATTACCTCACAAGTACCACTCGCTGAACTGCCGGCTGTAAGCGTAAGCTTAAGGCTCCCGATTTCTGCCACATCAAACCAGTCTGCAATAACATCTTGCATGCCGAATGGGAGGCAAAAGGCACTGTGCGGAATCAACCCGCTCAAGACCATCATAATTTCCGCCGCCGCTCCATCGTAAACCGTAATACCTCCACCATAACTATCGATAATATAAGCATCTGCATCCGCCGCTACACCTACAAGCGTCGCTATCCGCTCATAAGATGGTGTGCAATGAAAAACCCGGTTCGCCGCGGCCGCTGTTTTGCAATAGATATTCTCTGTGAATTCTGGCCAGAGTCGATACAGTTTCAGTAGGTCTGAGGTTTTTTCGTCATTAATAATAACCTTTTTATCGTTATCCTGGCTCAACTTCACCTGGTTGAATTGCTGCCAAGGCTGAAGCGATGTTGACATTGATTGTAAGATAAGCTTGCGATAAGGGTAGTCTGTGGCAAGGTCGATGTGTTCTTTGGATCCAGAAACAAGCGTGTATCCATACTGTTCTTTACTCATAAGGAAGGCAGTCGGGGTGATAGCCTTCTCATCGAATAGGTGAGCATAGACAGAGATAAGGGCTTCATCCGGACTTGACCCACCGGCCGTAAGGTCATGGGTTATTTTTAGTTGCGGGTTAGTGAATTTCCTGGGGTCAAAAGCCAGTATCTCATCATACAGGAATCTACCAAAATCGATGTGATAGGTAGCAATAGCATACACATCATTAAGGTAGTTGAGAACGGTGTGTGGCATTCTTCCCTGGTCATAATAGTTAAGCGCCTGTGCCTCAACCCCCGATAAAGAGAAAAGCACATCAGAACCATCAACCAGCTCGATCTTGCTGATCATTTTCGCTGGGTGAGCGGTTGGCACATCTCCGTTATTATACCCTTTAATTTGTATAATAAACCTGGAGATCGGGTCAGCAACGTTAATGTCAATCGTTTTTACCCCTGCGGTATTCGCCTCTTCGGCGGGTAAAATTGACGCAAGTCTATAATTCATTATTTCCCTCCCATCTTTCTGTCGAGTTAATCTTCAACGGGTTTCTGTATTGTGGTTTGTGTGTCTGGTTCCACCTCATCTGTAATATATACGGGCTTTTTAACCCCTTCTTCTTTTTCAGGTCCTGGAAGAGGGACCTCTACTTCCATTGCAACGCCCAGGATGCCCGCAATTGAAACAGCAAGGTCAACCGCTTCTTGTATTGTTATCTTGCCATCTGCAAGAGCTGTCATCGCCCAGGTCGATACAATCCCGAAAATCTGAAAGATTTTAAACATACTTATATTCAATTTTTTCCTCCCTTCTGTAATATTTTCCTTATCTTCTTAAGCACTAAGATAAAAATAAGAGCGATAGTAAAAATTATGTGCTCAAAATAAGTTAAACGGATGTTGTAAAATGGATATAAGATGCCTTATCCTCCTAACTTGGTTTTAACCATCGCATCAACAACCCTTTTCACTCTGTCGATATTTCGAGGATCCCGTTTTGGGAACTTCGGCCCCAGGTCAACGGCTTCGATTGCCGCCCTGAAAGGCGCAAACCCTTTCTCATATTCAGGGCCAGCATCATAAACGCCTTCCGCAAAGCGACCAGGCCCTTTTTTAAGAGCTTTCTCTTGCCATTTGGTCGAACCTGCTTTTTCCACGCCTTTTCCAAACAGATCCTTGGCGGCAGCCGCGTCAATGCCAGCTTTCCAATTTTCCTTTGCTGCGAGTGTTTCCTCTTTCCAGTCTCGACGGGGGTTTTTCACACCTATCTTATAGTCCTCCGTCCTGCCCGGTGTAACCCGTGTCCACTTGTCTCTAATAGATGCTAAAGACCTAATTTCTGCCATAATAAAATACCTCCTTGTCTCAGTTTTGGCACGCTATTTGCGCCCCTTTCATCTTCCATATAATATTTTCTATAAAAGTCAAGAATTTTCTTTTCTGGCACATTCCTTGCTTTTCCATCCTTGCTGTAATTTTTTTCCTGTTTTGCGACTTCAAATGAGGTCGATTTGTGTAGTTTTTCTTCAACCGGTTGCGGCCGGAAAAAAATATAATTAATAGAGCAAGGCGATTCCTTCTTTTTTCGTTCGGAGTGTAGAAATTCCGCTTTGTGCTCCATGCTATTTGATAGATGGAGCAAAGCGATTCCGTCTTATCCCTAATATATGATTAATCTTTATCATTATCTGCAGTCGGATTGCAGATCGGTTCAGATGTCGACGTTTCGGGGATCCGGCTAGGCCGAAAGATTTTTGCAAATTGCAAAAGAGGGGGTTAAGGGGGAAACTTCCCCCTTGGAAAAGCTCCCACAGACTTGATTACGATATTGTAATTCAGTATTGTAATCCGGATTACAAAAAAAGGCCGGCCAGGATTTCTCCCGACCGGCCTTGATCTCAAAAAGCTATCTTCGATCTTATTCAAATAGGAATTTATCCGCCTTTCCGTTTCGTCCATACATTTCTTTCAATCCTTTCGAGCAACGCTTACAAACAACTTGCAGTCTCCCGATTTCGTCCCACCAGGTATATTGTTTTCCGTAAAACTCCGTTCCGCACACACTACATTTAAAGGCGGTTCCTCTCTTGATCTCCTTGCCAGGAAGACGGTTTTCTCCCACCTCAATAGGTTTCTCTTCAACACAGGCTAAAAGCCGCCTTACAATGAAGCCTATCGGTCTGTCAAACTCCACACCATACACTCTTTTCACATATGATAGCACAATCTCAAATGCCTCAATAAGCTCCTTTTCCCTTTCGGTATCCGGCTTTGCCATTACTGATTCCTCCCTTCCGTTAACCCCACACCTCTCTATTTAACTTCTCTTCGGTTTCCCCCTGCATCGTCCTCATCAGGGCAAACATTGCGTCCATCCTAACGGTACTACTCACGATACAAGCCCTTGCAACTCTAAGGGCTTCCTTGTTTGCGCAATAGGCGCACATCGGCGTTTTGCCGATATCATGCTGACAGGTGCAACCGCTTTCCCGCCCATTACGCTCAATAGCCTCATCAATCATTGAGATTATTACTTTTTTACAGTCTGTCATATCCCGATCCCCTTCTTGTTTAATTCTGCCGTCCATAGTTCTTTCATTTCGTCGCTACAATGTGACATAGCATCTTTCCAGCCCGGACACCTTCCCGTTTTCATGTAGAACTTCATCTGATAAAAGATGGAACCTTTGTCGTGAGGAAGCTCTTTGTCATGGAACCTCGCACATTCTTGACACGCCCCTTTTACCGGAGGCAACAAAACAAACCTTCCCGTTCTTGCACTGTTCTTATTCCTCTTCATTGTTATTCCCCTTCAAGAAACTATATAATATCCCTATAAATAATTCCGTTTGCCGCAATAACTATTTCACCCTCATCATAAAAGGCCCCCCAAAACTCAGGGGAATTGATTAAACCTCTTCCTTTCTTATTAAACTCATATTCATCTATAAATTTTACAACTTTCTCTGAATCTTCGTTTTCGTGTATTGCTACAGTTGTCATGGTTTTTCCCTCCCCTTTTTTGTTTCACGTGGAACGTTATTAATAATAAAAACAAACTCTTATCCTTATTTAAAGCAATACCCGTGCCATGTCTTCACAAATCCGCAACATTTTAACTATCCGGCATTGTTACGCATTGTTTTTATCCGGCACCGACGCCTAACCCCCAAAATCCGCTTTAAAATCCCCGCACCATTCGCGGCGGAAAAGCATTGTTCCGAGCTGGTTATTTTTGCCCCCCCTTTCCCTCGCTGTGGGTTTGCTTCGTCGCGGGTGGTTGCGGTCGTGTTGTGTTATATGGTTGTGTCCGAATTGGTAGGGTTTTGGTGTGGAAGTACAGTGGCAAACATCGGAATCAGGCCGCTTTGCGCTACCTTGAGTTGGTTGCTGGACGGCCTCTGGTCAAAGCCGTCCAGCCGGGGGTTCCGCCCTATGGCGGTCGGGAATACTTGATCAGGTTAGGCCGGGATACCTGTCGTGTCGGGCTCTATCTTCTTTTCAAGGGTTACGGTTAGCTTATCCTCGGTTTTTTCTTCCCGCACCTTCTCCCAGCCAAAACCCCTGGTCAAGTTCACTAAACGCTCTATTTCTAAATGTATCTTCATTTTTTCCGTTTCTCCATTTCTGCGATAACTTTAATAACGTTTTCTACGCAATCCGGGCAGGCTCGAATAACTGACTCGTTCCCGATCTCCATCGGGTCTTGACATATATCACATGCGACGTAATAAGGCTTGGTTTTCATTGGGGAGGTAAGGGGGAGTTCTCTTTGGGTACCTTTTTCCTCCCTTCGCTTCGTGTCTTGATAATCTTTTCTCCATTGCCTTACGATCTCTTGCGTTGCCCCGTGATCGATGCAGAATTCAAGATAATATGTGATTGCCGTCATGTCTCCCATCATCCAAAGCTCTTCGGCAACTGTTTGTGATATCTTTTTTTCGTGTACCGCCTCTTTGAGACATGGAGGCATTTTTACCATCTCCACTCGCCGCCTTACAACCCCTGCGCTTTTCCCAATCCGCTTCCCAATTTCCTCAAATGATAACCCGTGGTTTTCATGAAGATTATGGTATATGTTGGCCTCTTCAATCGGCGTTAAGTTTTCGCGGGCAAGGTTTTCTGATGCCCTGGCAAAGGCGACCTGCGTTTTATTGCCCTCGAATATGGTGCAGGGAATTTCGTCCCAACCCAACAAGGTCATCGCGGCAAAGCGTCTGTCTCCAGCGACAACTTCATAACGTCCCTTGTTTTCGACAACAAGGATTGCTTGAAGTAAACCATTTTCCCTGATATTTTCCGCAAGTTCCTTTATTCCGGACTTGGGAATATCAAGTCGATCAACCGTTGATGGTCGATCGATCTTAGCCCGTTTAATTTGCAGTACTTTACTTTTTCCCGCTAATTTCTTTTTTCCAGGTTCTTTCCGCATTTAGTTCTTTATCTCCGTGGAAGGTGACTTGCGATGGTATTAGCGGGTTCGCCCTCTCTATGATCAAAACATCCTGTTCGTGCATCGTGACCATAACGAACTCTTCACTTTCCCAACCTTTTGTTTTGATCATTTCCCGCGGGAGCGTGACCTTGAATGTCCCCGCGTGTTGTATTAACTTCACTATTTTAGTTTTCATACTCGTTCCATATTAAAACCAATTCGGTTTGTCAAGCACTTTTTTTTATATGATCGCTTTTTTCATCCACATGGTGGTGCCTGCCCAACCATATGGTATACCCTGGCGATCTATATTTGTGTTATACCTTGTATTTCCGTAAAAAAGGGTATTTTTCCGCTTATTTCCGCTTAAATAGATAAAGTGCGGAAATAAGTAGTTTATCCGGAATTTTATGCCTTTTTCTTCCTTTTAACCGGTTTTTATCTACCTTTCAAATTGTTTTTATCTACCTTTCAATTGGTTTTTATCTTCCCTATAAATGGTTTTTATCTTCCCTATAAATTGGAGCTCACTCACCAAAGAGGCCTGGGGTTAGAATCTATTAGGAACGACATAGATTC
>JADFWA010000183.1 GCA_015222855.1 Pseudomonadota bacterium
AAACTTATTCCTCAGCATGTTACGGTCTAAAGATTTCTCGTTTCACTCGAAATGACAACTTGAGGAGACTTTTTATGATACCATCAACATTGAGGTTTTAAATAAGCAAATACTGATAAATTTGAATATTTTTATTCTCTGCGTTTTCTGCGACCTCTGCGGTAAAAAAATATCAGACCTGAGTAGTTACAAAATAAAAAGCAAGGTGTCTCCGGAACTGGAACTGATTTTGCATCCTTAATTTTGCGATTTTTAATTTTTATTATTGATAAGGGATGGGGGTCGCCAGTGAGTTTTAAATGGACAAAACACCTTGTTTGCATGATTGTAATTCTGGGAATTCTGCTTTTCGCGAGCACGCCGCTCTGGTCTCAGCCCCTCTCTATCCCCACGATTAATCTGAGTGTCGCAGATGGTTCCGATCAACCGGGCAAGGTGTCCGTCGTTCTTCAACTCCTTTTAATACTTACCGTACTTTCACTTGCACCTGCTATTCTTGTAATGCTGACCTCTTTTACAAGAATAGTCGTTGTTTTTTCCCTCCTGAGGCATGCCTTGGGTACACAGCAGATGCCCGCGAATCAGATCGTTATAGGACTTTCTCTGTTTCTTACATTTTTTATTATGACGCCTGTGTGGCAGAAAGTGAACACCCAGGCCCTGCAGCCATACTTTGATGAGCAGATTTCGGCGGAAGAGGCCTTTAAATTGTCTTCACAGCCTGTAAAGGCCTTTATGTTAAAGCAGACGAGGGAGAAGGATATTGCTCTCTTTGTAAAGATATCGAAAGCAAAAAGACCTGATACCCCGGCGGATATATCTCTGTCGGTATTGATGCCTGCCTTTGTGATCAGTGAGTTGAAGACAGCCTTTCAGATCGGTTTTTTGATATATCTGCCATTCTTGATACTGGATATGGTTGTTGCCAGTGTTCTTCTCTCAATGGGTATGATGATGCTTCCTCCCATTATGATAAGCTTGCCATTTAAACTGCTTCTTTTTGTGCTGGTTGACGGGTGGTATTTGATAGTCGGATCACTGGTCCGGAGTTTTGGATAATAAGTGAAAGGCAAAAGGCTAAGGGCCAAAGGCGAAAGGTAAAGACCCTTAGCCCTTAACCTTTAGCCCTTAGCCCAAAGTGAGGGTATAAACATGACTACAGATTTGGTTATAAGTATAGCAAGCGAGACTATAAAGATAGCCCTGCTGGTTGCTGCTCCTATGCTTATTGTCGGTCTTGTCGTCGGCGTTGCAGTCAGTGTTTTCCAAGCGGTCACTCAGATTCAGGAGATGACATTGGTATTTGTTCCCAAGATCCTGGCCGTTATGTTGGCGCTTATAATTGCGGGCCCGTGGATGCTCAATGTTCTTTTGACATACACGCACAATCTCTTTTCCAATATACCGATGTATGTCAAGTAGTTTAGTTGGTTCGTTGGTTTAGTTGGTTCAACGAAACCAATGTAACCAACACAACCAATGAAACTAACTTAACCAATATGACTATTCCCAACATTACGCCGGAACAGATAGAGCTTTTTTTACTCATATTTCTCCGGGTGAGCGCCATTGTGGTAACCCTTCCCATATTGGGAAACAGGACCGTTCCTGTCAGGGTAAAAGCCGGACTGTCATTCCTGATTGCATTTCTCATATTTCCGTTTGTTCACTTTGAGGTGCCGAAGGGCGATATCGCTGTATTTCCTTTGATGTTCAGGATGGCAGGAGAGGTTCTGGTAGGAGTCATTATAGGCTTTACCGCCAGGTTGATCTTTGCGGGGATACAAATGGCCGGGCAGCTTGTGGGATTTCAAATGGGTTTTGGTATCGTTAATGTTGTTGATCCTGTGACCAGCGCGCAAATTTCCATCATAGCCCAGTTCAAGTATCTTATTGCCATGTTAATATTTCTGGCGATAAATGGTCACCATGTGTTTTTGTATGCTATTTCCGAAAGTTATCGCATTTTGCCTCCACTTGGCTTTCATTTTTCGGGAGAATTGATGGAGGCGATCTTTCTGTTTTCGAGGAACATGTTTATTGTCGCAGTCAAGGTGGGCGCTCCGATTATGGCGGTTCTGTTATTTACGAGCGTCGCGTTGGGTTTGATTGTCAGGACGGTTCCACAGGTAAACGTATTCATCGTCGGTTTCCCGCTGAAGATAGGGGTGGGTATGATAGGTATCGGGCTTGCCATGCCGATATTGCTGAGGGTGGTTGAAAAGATTTTCTCAAATCTGGAGGGAGAGGTTAACTTACTCCTGCAGCTTATGTGAGAGAAAGGTAAAAGGTTAAGGGTAAAAGATGAAAGGCAGAAGGGTTGTATGGTTTTTTGACGGAAGCGTCAGCAATATGGAAGAGGGGTTAGGAATTTAGCTCATGGCTGAGGGTAATCAAGACCAGGAAAAAACTGAACAACCAACACCTAAGCGAAGAGAGGAAGCGAAGAAGAAGGGGCAGGTTGCAAAGAGCCAGGAAGTGGCATCTGCGACGATCCTGCTTGTATGTCTGATCTTCTTCTATTTCAACGCAACCGGTATGTTCGAGCAGGTGTTGGATATGATGAGGTGGATGTTTCTGGAATCCGGAAGCATGACTGTTAATTCCGCCAATATCCAAGCGCTTATGGTAGGGTTTATATATAGGATGTTTGTTCTCCTTTTCCCGCTGTTTATGATTGTTGTTGCCGCGGGCATGATTGCCAATTTCCTTCAGGTCGGGTTCATGTTCTCCACGGAATCTATACAGCCCAAGCTGTCGAAGATCGATCCGATCAAGGGATTTCAGAAGTTTTTTTCTCTGAAAACCCTCGTTGAACTGGTAAAGAACATATTTAAGATATCCATTGTGGGATTTATCGCCTATTTGGTAATCAAGGGAGAGATAAGAGGACTGTTTCCCTTGATGGAGCAGAGTGTATGGGGGATCCTTTCCTTCATAGGTAGAGTTGTATTCAAGATAGTCTTTGTAACCTGCCTGGCGCTCATAGTCCTGGCAATCCTGGATTATGTTTATCAGAAATGGGAGCATGAAAAGGAGCTCAAGATGTCCAAGCAGGAGGTCAAGGATGAGTTCAAGCAGACAGAGGGAGACCCGCTTGTAAAGGCAAGAATAAGACGTCTCCAGAGGGAGGCGGCCAGACATAGAATGATGGCAAATGTTCCCACTGCCGATGTAGTCATTACCAACCCAACGCATATTGCCGTGGCGCTGAAATATGATCAGGCGGAAATGTTTGCCCCCAAGGTTGTCGCCAAAGGGAGGGGTTTTATAGCTGAGAGGATAAAGGAAATTGCCAGGGAAAATGGTGTGACGATAGTGGAAAACAAACCGGTGGCACAGGTATTGTATAAGATAGTGGATGTGGACGAGATGATACCGGAAAATCTGTACAGGGCGGTTGCCGAGATACTGGCGTATGTATATGGTTTAAAAGCGAGCGAAGCGTAATTGTTTGATAACTAATGGGGTTTATAAATCCGAAATTCGAATATCGAAAATCGTAAATCGAAAAATCGGATAACGAATTACGATTTCCAATTTCCGATTTCCGAATTCAAAGAGGTCTAAAAAAATATGGCTGAAGCTGATGTAAAAACCGGCGGTCTTCCGGCGTGGGCGAAAAATAGCAGCATTGCGATGGCTATAGGCATCGTCGGCATTCTCATAGTGATGATGATACCGCTTCCCACGCCTGTCCTCGATGTACTCCTTTCGTTTAATATTACATTTTCCGTCATCATAATATTGATGACGATGTATGTTCTGAGGCCGCTGGACTTTTCCGTTTTTCCCTCGATACTCCTTGTGGCCACTCTGTTTAGATTATCCCTGAATGTTGCCTCCACACGTCTGATTCTTCTCCATGGCAATGAAGGTACGGCGGCGGCAGGACAGGTCATAAAGGCATTCGGCACCTTTGTAGTTGGGGGCAATTATGTAGTCGGTCTGGTTGTATTTTTGATAATTGTTCTAATTAATTTTATCGTAATAACCAAAGGCGCGACAAGGATAGCCGAGGTGTCGGCGAGGTTTACGCTCGATGCCATGCCCGGAAAGCAGATGAGCATTGATGCCGATCTCAATGCCGGACTTATCACGGACTCGGAAGCACGTGGGCGGAGGCGAGATATCGAAAGAGAAGCGGATTTTTATGGCGCTATGGATGGCGCGAGCAAGTTTGTCAGGGGTGATGCGATTGCCGGGATTGTTATCACGTTGATAAATATTCTGGGTGGATTGATTATTGGTACCTTGCAGCAGGGTATGACGCTGGCGGATGCCGCGCGTAATTATACCCTCCTGACGGTGGGTGACGGTCTGGTGACACAGATTCCGGCCCTGGTTGTCGCGACCGGCGCCGGTATGCTTGTGACCAGGTCGACGGCATCTACGGACCTGGGCAAGGAAGTAGCGGGCCAGCTTTTCGTTCAACCGAGGGCCATTGGTACGGCGGCGGGGATTCTTTTAGTCTTCGGTTTGATTCCCGGTATGCCGAAGATATCATTTATTACCATCGCGCTGGTTATGGGGGTCCTTGCTTATTCGCTGTTTCGGGCATCGAAAAAAATCGAAAAAAAGGAGGAAGTATTACCTCCGGCCACCCCGATGGAATCGGTGGAAACCCTTTTACCGCTGGATCTCCTGGAGCTTGAGGTGGGGTACGGCTTGATACCCCTTGTTGATGTGGAGCAGGGGGGCGAGCTGCTTCAGAGGATAAAGGCGTTGAGGAAGCAGCTGGCGCTTGAGATAGGGTTCGTGGTGCCGGCCATCCATATAAGGGACAATCTTCAGTTGAAACCCAGCGAATATTCCATAATAATGAAAGGGGTTCAGGTAGCTAAAGGGGATTTGATGATAGGGCATTACCTTGCAATAATACCCGAGGACAGGAAAGTAAAGATAAGCGGGATAGAAACGAAAGAGCCGGCTTTCGGTTTGCCGGCGGTCTGGGTGTCTGAGAAGGAAAAGGAAGATGTTCAGGCGAAGGGTTATATCGTCGTTGATCCGGCAACCGTGATTACGACTCATCTGACGGAGGTTATTAAATCCAATGCCGATGAATTGCTGGGAAGGCAGGAGGTTCAATCATTGCTGGATACCCTGTCGATGAATTACCCGAAGGTTGTGGAGGAGCTTGTTCCCAAGGTCATTCCACTGGGCACGATTCAGAAGGTATTGCAAAGACTTCTCAGGGAGAGGGTTTCAATTCGCGATCTCTTGACTATCCTGGAGGCGCTGGCGGATTACGCGCCGATAACAAAAAATGTGGATATCCTGACCGGATATGCGAGGGAAGCCCTGTCCAGGACGATAACGAAACAGTATCAGGACGATGAGGAGAATATAACGGTGGCGATGCTTTCCCCCGAGATCGAAGATAAAATAGAGAGCGCCGTTCAACATACCGAATATGAATCCTATGTTTCACTGGACCCGAATTTCATACAGAAGGTTGTAAACAGTGTACAGAAATTTATTAACATCTTTACATCGAAGGGCGTTCAACCGGTTATTTTATGTTCTCCCAATACAAGGACTCATTTCCGTAAGATCATCGAGAGGTTTTTACCCAATGTCGCGGTTCTTTCCAGCAATGAGATAGCCCGCGAGGCAAACATTCAATCTCTGGGTATGGTGGAGTTGTAAGATGCAGATCAGAAAATATGAGGCGTCAAATGTGCAGGAGGCATTGATAAAGATCAAAAATGATCTTGGTCCGGATGCTGCCATCCTTTCGACAAAGAGGGTAAGGAGTGGAAGGTATCCACTGGTTGAGGTGACCGCTGCCAGAGATAATAATTATGACAGGACTAAACATCGTAAAGAAGAAACGAATCTTGATATTGCTTCTCTCAGGGGCGAGATAGATGATCTGAAGGCCCTTATGCTGGGTGTCAAGAATGGTGAATTGATCGAGTTAAGGGAAGCCCTCAATACCTTTTTTGATACAGTCGGTATGAGTAAAAAAGCCATGTATGGGGGTCAGTTGTCCAGGATTTATTATTACCTCATCGCCCGGGGTATATCGAGACAGAGGGCATGCAGGTTAATAAACACGCTTAAAAATAATCTTTCTGCAGGAGGTGTAGGGGATTATAATGCAATATTTAAATTTGTGGTGGGACTAATAACGAAATCTATTAGTGTTACTAATGGAACAAAGGTGAAAAGAGTTGTTGCCTTCGTTGGTCCTACCGGAGTGGGGAAGACGACTACAGTGGCAAAACTGGCGGCCTGCTTTACGCTGGAGAAAAAATTGAAGGTCGCTCTGATAACGGCGGATACTTGCAGGATAGCCGCGGCTGAACAGTTGAAGATATACGCAAAGATAATGGGTCTGCCGGTTGAAATAGTTTCCGAGAAAAAGGAATTTAAGCGGGCACTGAATAGATTTGCAGATAAAGATGTGATTCTGGTGGATACACCGGGGAAGAGCAGAAACGATAAAGATTATATGGAAAAACTGAGAGATTTTCTGGCCCTGGATATTCCGGTAGAGACCAGTTTGCTTTTGAGCCTGACATCAAGCCAGGAAAATATGCTGGACACGGCTGCAAGATTTGGGGTAATGAATTATAATAACATAATATTTACAAAACTGGACGAGTGTGTCTGTTTCGGTTCAATCTACAATGTTATTGATCAGGTTGGCAAGCCGGTGGCATATATTACAAACGGGCAAAATGTCCCCCGGGATATAGAGAAGGCGGATCCGGCAAAGCTTGCGAGAACGATAATGGAGGATAGGCTGAATTGAAAGACGGACGTAACTACTCGGGGATGTAGGGGCGTATAGCAATACGCCCGTACCAAAGGCACAGAGGCACAAAGAAAAACAGAACAGTTTTATTAGTTCAATTAGTTTCGTTTGTTTCATTGGTTAACCAAGAGAACTAATAGAATCAATTAAACCAATAGAACATATTTATTCTGTACTTTTGGTACCTGAGTAGTTACATCCGGACAAGATTTTTTCCTTTAGCCTTTAGCCTTTTGCCCTTAGCCTTTAGCCAGGGCAGAGAAGGCATTACGATATATCAGACTGCGGAGTAAGAAAAAAGGAGTAAACGGTATGGCAAAAACAGCTCAACAGGGAGACCATGCTGCCGGTGATAATGTCAGGGTTATTGCGATCACCAGCGGCAAGGGGGGTGTCGGGAAAACACATATAGCCGCCAATCTTGCCTATGTTCTGTCAAAAATGAAAAAGAAGGTGTTGGTTCTCGATGCGGATGTGGGGCTGGCGAATATAGATATTATTCTGGGGCTCACTCCTGAATACAATTTACACCATGTCCTGAGCGGCGAGAAGACCATATCGGAAGTAGTTGTTCCTGGTCCCGGAGGCATCAAGATTCTGCCTTCAGCCTCAGGGATCCAGGAGATGGCGAATCTGTCAAAGGGTCAAAAGCTTACCCTGTTGGATGAAATGAATAGTATGAATGAAGACATGGATTTTATGTTAATTGATACGGCTGCGGGGATAGCGGGGAATGTTATGTATTTCAATATGGCAGCCAAGGAAATTATTGTCGTTGTTTCTCCCGAGCCGACATCGCTGACGGATGCCTATGCCTTGATCAAGGTCCTTTATAATGCCTATGATGAAAAGAGGTTTATGGTGCTCGTAAACATGGTAAAGGATTCCGATGAGGCCGGAGAGGTTTACAGGAAACTGAGTAACGCAACGGAACATTTTCTTAATGTTTCTGTCGAGTATTTGGGCCACATCCTTCATGATGAATGTGTGCGAAAAGCGGTTGTTCAACAGAAGGCCCTGGTGGAAATTTATCCCTATTCTCCCGTGAGCAAGTGCCTGTTTACGGTAGCAAAGAAGCTGTGCCGGGAGGAGCCGGAGAGTTACGAAGGTGGAAGCATGAAATTTTTCTGGAAAGCCATTGTCGATAAAGATCGTGGATAAAAAAGAGCGTGATAAACTTATAATGGAATATGCCCCCCTCGTGAAGAATATAGTGGGGAGGTTTGCCGTAAAGGTGCCGCCACATATCGCAGGCAAAGATGACTTAATAAATGTCGGCATTATAGGTTTGAT
The DNA here is from genome assembly GCA_015222855.1 of Pseudomonadota bacterium. Classification (GTDB taxonomy): domain Bacteria; phylum Desulfobacterota; class Syntrophia; order Syntrophales; family JADFWA01; genus JADFWA01. The sequence continues at coordinate 8,057 of JADFWA010000183.1, forward strand.
CTCGGCCATAGAGAAATTCGACAAAAGCAGGAATGTACAATTCGGAACTTATGCAAGATTCAGGATTAGAGGCGCTATACTGGATGAATTGAGAGCAAGGGATTGGGTGCCGAGATCTACCAGGAATAAAAGTGCAAAGCTGGAAAAGGCGTATTCGTCATTACAAAGGAAGTTAGGGAGACAACCCGATGAAGAAGAGGTATCCAGACATCTCGGTATAACTCTTGATGAATACTATAAGCTTCTTGATGAGGCAAAGGGTGTAACGCTCTTCAGCAGTGAGGATTTCTCCTTTGATCGTTGTGTAAAGTACGGTACTTACGATGTCATAGATACTTTTAATCGAAATGATCCCTTCTCCTTTTTCGCCAACAGTGAATTAAAGGTCATATTGAAAACAGCGATAGATTTCCTGCCTAAAAAGGAGAGGCTGGTCTTGTCGTTGTATTATTATGAAGAGTTGACGATGAAAGAGGTTGGGATGGTGATGAAACTGACAGAGTCGAGGGTCTGCCAGCTTCATTCCCAGGCGATACTGAGGTTGAGAGGGGCGCTGAAGGAGCTGGAATAGCTTACAGTAGGCAGTAGGCGGTAAGCAGCAAATATCCATCGGTATCCAACTTTATACCTCTCCCTACTGATCCCTGACCCCCTGACCCCTGCGAACTGTTACAAGGTTGATCTCATGGTAAGAAAGGTAGAACTTGATTTTTTAGAAATAGAAATAGGCGCTTTGAAAGAAGCGGGTATTATTAGAGAAGAGGTGCCGGCGGAACCGGAGAAAAGGAAGATATCCTTATGGATGTTGGTGTCTCTTTCTGTGTTTCTCTTGTTGTGTGTGACAGGAACATCTCTCTGGGTATACATAAAAATTCGAAGCGCGGACGTTTATAAAGAGGAAGTTTCTGTACTGGAGGGCAAGATTGAAAACTTTGATAATTTTATCATTGGTCTGAGAGATGATCAAGGAAACTACAGGGTCTTGATCTGTGACATCTCCTTCGAATTGAATAAGGATGCGGAGATCTCGGGAAAGAGGGTGAATGTAAGAAGGACTATCTATAAGGCGGTAATAAGGAAGAAAGTTGGACAGGTGAAGCCGGCCGAGGTCAGGGAGATATTAAAGAAGACAATCAGGTTTGAGTTGAACAATTTTCTTGGAGAAGAAATAGTAAAACGGGTGTACTTTGCCAGGTTTGTTTTATTGTAAAGGTAACTATTCAGCCACCAAGACACGAAGTCACTAATTGCCGCCCCGTTCCGATGCTGAATTCTTGATACTGGATGAGATTTCACCTGTAGCTAATCTTAGGTATCTAGCATCCAGTATCTAATTTCCCTTTGTGCCTTGGTGACTTGGTGGCTGAGTAGTTACTATAACCGTTTGAGAGGATTGAAAAATGGTAAAGAAATCAGTGTTTTTTATAGTTATCTTTGTTTTTGTCGTGGGTTTCCTTACTTGCAGTTATGCCCTTACTCCCGAGCAGGTTATTAAATTGAAAAAGGCGGGTGTGAGTGATCAGACCATCCAGATTATGTTACAATTGGAAGAAAAAAGCTCCTTCGATTATTTTGGTGTAAGGGAGGTGAAGGACAAGGATGGTAATGTCTATATTATTTACTATACAGGCCGGCCATCCAAAAAACGTAGTACCGCTGATGAAGACAGGGAAAAGGCGTGGAAGATGTTAAATAATATTATAATTGACAGAAGGCAGTGAATATCGGAAATCGAAATTCGGAATTCGAATAACGTTTTACGATTTACGAATAACGGGATGCGGGAAATGGATAGAGATGATATTTATAAGAAGCTGAAAAAAGAGTTCGAAGCTACCTTTATTGATGAGCTTATTCCCGGCATTCTCCATAACTTTGCCAATCCCTTGAATGGGATTATGGGGCGTTCCAAACTTTTGCAGAGAAGATTGGGGGAGAGCATTAAGAAAATTAATGAAAGGTTTCCTGAGATAGATAGCGAAATTATGGAGGATCACAAAAAACTTATTGATGATGTTGATTTAATTACAGATGAAACTGACAGATTTTTAAACATGTTTCAGGTCGTCGCGGAAAAGTTCTATATAATCAGCAACACCAGTATGCAGAGAATAAATTTGTCCGACCTCATAGAGACAGAAATGAGGTTTTCTGAATTTTATCTGGATCTTAAACATCATGTAAAAAAGACAGTCAATCTTGACAGTGAACTTCCTGAGATTACAGGAGTACCTGCCTATTATTCGATCTGTCTGTCAACATTTATAAGACATTCGATGGATGCTATGAAAAATAGCCCCATAAAAGAATTCCTCATTTCTACAAGTTGTGATGATAGGTCTGTTTGTGTTAAAATTCAGGATACAGGGGCCAGTATTTCGGAGGATGAAAGAAAGTCATTGCTGAAAGACCCGCCGGTACCGGAGAATGCCTGCAGTGATTTGTTTTATGCCTTGTTGCTGTTGAAGAAATATGATGTTCGTTTTCAGGTATACCGTGAAGCTGGAATGAATGCTCTCTCTATAGAGGCACCATATTAGTCTGTTAGTTTGAAAATTCGAGTTTTCGGACAAAAAATTTTCGTTATATCAGGTAACATATTGTAATTGATTGTCAAATCCGAATATCGAATATCGAAATCCGAAACAAGTTCGAATGACAAAAATACAAAATTCGAAACCACGATAAAATTGTACGTTTACCTTTGTAAAGAAAATGTGTGAGAGCAAATATGGTTTAGAGCATTTGAACATTTGAATTTAGGATTTGTTTCGAATTTCGTGCTTCGTATTTCGAATTTAAGAATAATTGGTTAATAATCCCCAAAAAACTTTGACCTGCTTAGTTCCGGCTTGTCCGGGTTAAAGGGTTAAAGAAATTCGGTTGTTATGACGATTATCTAATTAAGGGGGTGAAAGAATCATGTTGAGGGCTGTTGATTTACAACAGGTGTTAATGCTCTCCAATTCCATGGAGCGTGTTCAGCAGGCACAGCAACAGCATCCTGACATGCAGCAAAGATACTTCGGGGTTCAACTGAGTGAAGAGAGAAAACTACGGCAGGAACAGGTTAAGGATACAGAAGAAACAGAACGTGCCCAGATTAAAGAAAAAGAAGAGGAAAAACAGAGAAGAAGGGGAGAGGAGAGCAGGGAAAAGGTAGAAGAAGAGGGTGAGGAGCGCCATGAAGGTGACCTGTACCTTGCTGAACCTGAACATGGGAGACGTGTGGATATAAAGGTCTGATGTAACTACTCAGCCACAAAGTCACCAAGACACAAAGTGTAGAAATTAATTATAATTTTCAATAATCTCCGGGAATTTTTGTTAACCAAATGCCTCTTGTTATCATAAATTATTATATAATTTTAGTGACTTCGTGTCTTAGTGGCTGAGTAGTTACGGTTTGAGAATATTAATATGAGTATAGATATACAGCAATTACTGATTTTTCAAATAATCGCCGATGTTATCCTGTGCATTGCGATTATTTTTCTTCTTCGGGCGATCGTCAAAGACATAAAGAAGAAACCCCAAGGGGTGGATGAAAAAACACTCCTGGAATTCAGGAAGATGCTGGATGAGTCTCAGGGTTCTGCAGAAAATCTCCTGCAGGCCCTGGATGAGGGGAAGGCCTCACTGAGGGGAATTGCCGGTTCTTTAAATGAAAAAGAGAAAAGGTTGGAGATACTTATTGAACAGTCGGAAATTCAGCTTAAAAAGTTAAATGTTAAAAGTTCGGAACTGGCGGATTCTTCCCCGGGTAATAAGTATGAGGATGTTATAAGAATGATCGAGAAGGGTTTAAC
>JADFWA010000184.1 GCA_015222855.1 Pseudomonadota bacterium
AAACAGGAGAGTGGAAATAATTCTAACATCTAAAGAAGGTTGAAGGTGGACAAATGGCTGAAAAAGAAAAAGAGAAAGAGCAGGCTGCAGAGGAAGAGGTAGAAGAAGGGAAGAAGAAGAAAAAAAAGAAAAAGAGACCTCTTCTCAAGTGGATCATAATCGGAGTGATGGTACTGATTATTGCCGGTGCGGGGCTGACAGGCTGGATGTATTTTTCGAAGAAGGATGCCACCAAGGAAGGGGCCGCTACAGAAGAGCCGCCACCCCCGGCCATAGGCGCTGTATGGCGGATGGATTCCTTTATAGTTAATTTGAGGGATGAGAGAGGAAGGGAGCGATACCTGAAGGTGGTTGTTCAGCTCGAATTATCCGATGAAAAAGTGGTGCCGGAGTTGGAGCTTTTGAAACCAAAATTGAGAGATAATGTTTTAGACCTTCTTGCGGAAAAGACATACAAGGATATAATAAGTCACGGGGGAAGGCAGCGTCTAAGAGGTGAGATTGCAATGCGTTTGAACAGCTATTTGAGGAATGGAAGGATCGTTGAGGTTTATTTTACGGAGTTTGTAATACAGTAGACTAATCAATTAAGAATGAAGAGTGAAAAATGAAAAATTAAGAAAAGAATAACTTTCAACTCTCAACTCTTAATTCTTCATTCTTAACTCTTAACCGGAGGATTTATATGTCCCAGGTATTATCACAGGATGAGGTAGATGCCCTCTTAAAAGGAATATCAGGGGGAGAGATTGAAACCGTGGAGGAAGTAGAGGAGGATCTCGAAGGGATCAGGTCGTATGATCTGACCAGTCAGGATCGAATAACACGGGGAAGGATGCCCACCCTGGAGATGACCAATGAGAAATTCGCGCGGATGTTCAGGACAACCCTGTCATCATTGTTGAGAAAGGTTGTTAATGTAACTTCCCTGTCGGTAAATGTAGTGAAATTCGGGGAATTTATGAAAACTCTTCCCGTACCCACCAGTTTGCATGTGTTCAGGATGAATCCGCTGAGGGGGAGTGCGATAATTATTGTGGAGTCCAAGGTGATATTTGCATTGGTGGACATGCTCTTCGGCGGAACCGGGCAAAGTCCATACAAGATTGAGGGAAGGGAGTTTACCGCCATAGAGAACAGCTTGATTAAGAAGGTGGTTCTGAGCGCCCTTGCCGATCTTGAAAAGGCATGGATGGCGCTGTTGGATATCAAGATTACCTACCAGAGGTCTGAGATTAATCCCCAGTTTGCCCAGATTGTTCCTCCAACCGACGTGGTGGTTGTTGTGGACTTTGAGATAGAGATGGAATATTCCACGGGCACGATTTCTCTGTGTTTCCCTTATTCAACACTGGAGCCGATAAGGGATAAGCTGCAGGCTGGGTTTCAAAGTGAGCAGCTCGAGGTTGACAGGACATGGGCGAACAGGTTTAAAAAGAACCTTATGGATGCAAATGTGGCTTTAAGAGTTGAGTTGGGGCGGGCGGCAGTGAGCGCGAAGGGAGTTGTAGAACTTGATAAGGGCGATGTGATTCTTCTGAATCGATACGCCGCCGATCCCCTGGATATTTTTGTGGGGGGTATTCTGAAGTTTAGAGGACACCCCGGGACATACAAGGGGAATCAGGCGGTGCAAGTATCAGAAATAATGGAATAAGAGGGCGGTTAACATGAAACAGGATGAAATGGACAACTTGATGAAGGATTTGGAAAAAGCTGAAGATTCCGCTGATAAAAGTGACGATGAAATTAGCTGGGATGATGTCCAGGATGAGCTGGAAAAATCACAGGAGGCGGTTCCCGAGGATAAACCGGTTCCTAAAACAGATGTGAGCAATGTGGATTTCGGAGAGATACAGAAAACCGAGAAACCGGATGCCACATTAGATTTGGATTTTATCCTGGATATACCCCTGACATTATCGGTTGAGCTCGGCAGGAGCAGGATGCTTATAAGCGAACTCCTCCAACTGGGGCAGGGCTCTGTCCTTGAATTGACAAAACTTGCGGGTGAACCGATGGATGTCTTTATAAACCAGAGATTGATTGCCAGAGGTGAAGTTGTTGTGGTGAATGAAAAATTTGGAATCAGATTGACCGACATCATTTCACCCGCGGAGAGAGTCACCAAGCTGAAATGATCGAAAAGCGGAATTCGTAAAACGTAAAGCGTAAAACGATTTCCGATTAACGAGTAACGAGTAACGAAGCATGAATTCAATGGAACTTTTCCCTGCACTTTTAAAGATGATCTCTGCCCTTGCAGTTGTTTTGGGGGTTATGCTTGCGGCTATGTATTTCTTCAGGAAAATTATGTCGAAAACAGGGGCAGGGGGTGGTGATGGAGAATTTATAAAGGTTATATCCAACAGATATCTGGGGCCCAAGAGTTCTATCATGCTTGTGGATGTTCTTGGCAGTATTATTGTAATCGGTATCTCAAATAATCAGATGTCCATGTTAACAACGATTTCGGACCCCCAATCCCTGGAAAGGTTGAAATACCTTGATCAAGAAAAAAAGAAAGCGCCTTCATTTCTGGATCATCTGTCACGTCGCAAGAAAGAGTTGGAAATGAAAAGCGAGGAATAAAAAAATAAAGTAGCTCCTCACCGCAGAGGTCGCAGAGAACGCAGAGACAAATAAATAAAAAGCAAGGTGTCTCCGGAACTGGAACTGATTTTGCATCCTTAATTTTGCGATTTTTAATTTTTATTATTGATAAG
>JADFWA010000017.1 GCA_015222855.1 Pseudomonadota bacterium
TATTGGTTGTGTTGGTTGAACGTAACTACCCAGGTTCAAAGTTCCACGGTTCACGGTTAGAGAACTGCCAACCGTAAACTTTGAACTTGATAACCTAAGCCGGATAAACCGAAAGAGGTTTTTTGTTGGGTTTCGTGCCTCAACCCAACCTACAACTAATTAAACCAACACAACCAACTAAACCAATGAAACTATTTTTCTTTCTCCAGTTCTTCCACCCTCTTCAGTAGGGAGTTCATGGTTTTTCGCATTTCAGGCAATTTGGGAAGAAGCGCCTGCATTCGCAGCCAACTGCGGTGCGGCATGTGAGGAGAACCGGATACCACCTGGTTCGGCGGGATATCTTCTGGAACACCTGACTGGGCGCCGACCATGACATTGTCACCAATATCGAGATGACCGATCACTCCTACCTGCCCACCAAGAATTACACTTTTGCCCAGAGTGGTGCTGCCGGAGATTCCAACCTGGGACACAATGACGGAATTTTCGCCGATTACGACGTTATGGGCGATCTGGACCAGATTGTCGATCTTAACCCCCTTTTTTATCCAGGTCTTGCCAAGGGTTCCACGGTCTATGGTGGTATTGGCCCCAATCTCGACATCGTCATCTATCCGGACGATTCCTACCTGGGGTACCTTCAAATTTTCCGCCCCCGGATTGACAAAACCGAATCCGTCACTCCCGACGACCACTCCCGCGTGGAGGGTCACCCTTTTTCCTACCAGGCAACTCCTGTAAACAGAGACATTTGGATAAAGAATTGAATCTTTACCTATTGCCGCGTCATTGCCGATAAAGACGTTGGGATACAGGATCACCCCGCTTCCGATTTTGGCTCCACGGCCGATGTAGGCGCCGGGATAGATGGTTACATCTTCCGCTATTTCGGCTCCGTCCGCTATGAAGGCATCTTCACTGATCTTCACGGGCTCCCGCTCTTCAGGATAAAAGACGCCAAGTATTTTTGCCAGGGCGACGTAAGGGTCCTTGACAATCACGAGATTTTTGTCTGGATCTTCTGTTCCGGTAGAAACCAGGATAGCGGAGGCGCCGGTTGTCTCAAGTTTCCCGCGGTATTTGGGGTTCGCGATGAAGGTAAGATCGCCCTCTTTTGCCTCATCTATTCCCTTGATGTCATTAATGGCGATATCGCCATTTCCAACAACTGTGCCGTTTAAGAGCTCCGCAATTTCACTTAATTTCTTTTCCATTTTTTATTAGTCTTTGTACATGGAAACGGGCGGGGATAAACCCCGCCCCTACTTTTTGGCTGACAATAAATAGGATTCTGAAATTGTAGGGTCGGGTTTTACACCCGACCGTTTTCGGTGGCATGTAAAATGCCACCCTACAGAATTTTTTTCTTTCTTTGTGCCTCTATGTCTTAAAAATTACTTCTTAGCCTTATAACTCTTGTTAAATTCCTTTATTACCTTATCCGTTATATCGCTTCCCTTGGAGTGAAAGGCGACACCCTGTGTATTTACATCCAGTATAAGGGTGTATTTTTCCTTCTTACCGATGGTGTTCACGACCTTGAGTATTTCAGGAATAAGTTTCCTGGAAAGCTCCCGGTCTTTCAACTGTAGCGCTTCATTGGAATCCTTGACCAGCCTCTGGTAATCCCTGAATTTCTTCTGGTAGGCTATCTCCTTTTCTTTTATGGCATCCGGAGTCAATATCGAACGCTGCTTTTCCAGCGTTTCCTTGAGTTTTCTCAACTTGGCTTCTTCCCTCTGTATTGCGGCCTTGTCCTTTTCAAATGCTTTTTTAAATTCTAATGCAGCTTTCTTTCCGGTTTCTGACAGGAGCATTACCTTTCTCACATCAACAAAACCGATCTTGTCGGCGGCAATGGCATAAGAGCTTGATAAGACAAGCAACAATCCGACAAACAGAGCAAAAAACAAAAGACCATATTTTTTCATAGAACTTTCCTCCTAAATTTAAATTGTAGGCAAAAGGCTAAGGGCTAAAGGCAAAAGGCATAGGGCTAAGGGTAAAAGACAAAAGAATTGTAGGGCCGGGTTTTATACCCGACCGCAAGTGGTGGCATATAAAATGCCACCCTACTTTTTAATTTTCTATTTTGATATTTGTATTCCTTTTGCCCTTTAGCCTTTTGCCCTTTGCCCTTAGCCTATACCTCACATAAACATCCCGATGGTAAATTCCCACCTGCTTGCGGCCTCGCCGGCCTTCCGGTCAAGGACATGCCCCCATTCCAGCCTTAACGGACCTATGGGAGAATACCAGCGGATACCCGCTCCCGCGGTCTCCCTCATATCACCCAGATGGTAGCCGTGTTCCCATGTATTTCCCGTGTCGAAGAATATTACCCCTTTCATCCCGGCATTCTTGACCAGTGGGAATATATATTCCACATTGAAGCAGACCATCGTTTCCCCGCCGATGACATCACCGGTTGCGGGATCCTTGGGGCCCACGTCTCTGAGGCCTCTCAGGGAGTTGATTCCTCCCAGGTAGAAACGCTCGTATATCGGTATCTTTTTGTCCTCGTTCCTGTGCATGAAACCCGCCTGCCCTCGGATGCCGAATACGGTATCCAGCGGGAGCGGGAAGAACCAGGTGGAACTTCCAGTATATTTTGTGAAATCGGTATCTCCCATAAGCAATCCGCCGCTGTATTTTACCGAGAACCTGTTTTTGGAACCCTTTGAGGGGAACATGTAATCATTCGTGGTATCCCCTGCAAGTGTCGCCGTGAGGCTGCTTTCGGTCATCTCCCCTTCCTGTTCCTTGATCCAGTATGATGCAGTCGTTTTTACATTTCTTATGTCATTTGTTGAAAGTCTGTATCCGAGGTAACCGGTTACGTGTTCCCATAACGGGTAGCCGAGTGTTTCCCCGAAACCCTGTGTGCTTACATTATAACTGTCATATTCCCTTTCGGTATCCCATAGTTCGGATTTACTCCACAGCGGCATGTCAAAGAGCCATGGTTCGATAAAAGAGAGTTCATAATGGGCTGTGTTTGATCCCAATGAAGCGGTAAGACCCAGGGTCTGTCCCCTTCCGAAGAGATTTTGTTCGGATATCTGAGCCATAAAGACCGCCTGCTCCGCGGCGCTGTATCCGGCGCCGATACTGAACATACCGGTGGGTTTTTCCTTGACATGGATATTGATATCCGTCAGGATTTCATCAGTTCCTTTTACTGTCTGGAAGTCAACCTCCTCAAAATATCGAAGCCTGTTCAGCTTCATATAGCTTGTCTTCAATTTAGAGCTGCTGTATAGATCTCCCTCCACAAATGCAAGCTGTCTCCTGATGACCTTGTCTCGCGTCCTTGTGTTTCCAGTTATGGATATCCTGTTAAAGTGTACATGGTTCCCCTTTTTAATATTGTAAATCACATCCACCTTCTGTTCTTCTTCACGAGGTATGGTGCGCGGGGTTACATCGGAATAGGCATAGCCTTCATTGCTGCACATCATGGTGAGGTAATCGATATCCTTCATTACCGATTCCCTGTCATAGCAATCCTTTTTGTTGATTCTCAGTTTTTCCAGAAGCTCGGAGCGGGGGGCGGAGAGTGTATCACCTGTAATTTCCACGGCTCCCACCCTGAACTGTTTTCCCTCTGACACCGGTATTTTTATGTAGACCCATTCCTTGTCATGGGTGATCTCCGGCTCGCCGATCTTTGCATTGATGTACCCATTATTGAGATAGAAGACATTCAGCTTGTTTACATCCTGTTTTAATTCATCCTCCTTCAACACGCCGGAGTCGGTAAGGAAATGAAAGATGCCCCATTCGGAAGCCTCCATCATATCTTTCAGTTCCTTATCGCTGTACGCCTTATTGCCCTCGAAGGCAATACTCTTTATGTACAGTCTCTCATTTTCCGATATATTAAAAGTTACAAGGGCATCCTTATCCCCTTCTTTTTCTATTGTGAAACTTACCTCTGAGTTGAAATATCCCTTGTTGTCGTAAAGGGCTTTTATCTTTTCCGCGTCTGCCTTTATCTTGTTCGGATTGAGTATCTGACGGGGTCTCACCGTCAATACCCCTTCTATCTCCTCAGTTTCTATTACGTCATTCCCCTTGATTTCGATATCGGTTATCAGGGGTTTTTCCTCCAGGGCGAAGGTGATGATCTTCCCCTCCGGGCTGTCCGTGACATCCGCGGCTACATCGCTGAAATAGCCCATCTTGTAAATGGCCTTGATATCGGAGGAGAGCGACTTTTTAGAAAAAAGCTTTCCTTTGGCGCTTTCCATGACATGGCATATGGCGCTGTCTTCAATCCTTGTGTTGCCTGTGAAGACCAGTTTCGCTATTCTAAGTTCGCGCGATGTTTCCCAAAATATTTTTTCTGTCAACCGGGCAGAGATATTACCTATGCTTTCAACGCCGGTGCCCTGAACGAAGAAACTCTGTGAGACCTTTTTTTCTTTAACATTTACTACCCTGACATCAACGCTTATGAATTCTCCCATCCGGGTAAGGCTTCCAATTATCACAAAGTCGGCGCCTATCTTTCTTCCCACGCTGCCGGCCAATTTTCCGTCTATTCGCTTCTTCCAGATTCTTTTTAAGAAGACTTCCTTTTTGATTATTTGAACGTGCCCTGTTTTTTGCAGTTCAGCGGAGATACCGCTGCATATCTGTTCCTGCAGATAGCTTCTGTCTTTTTTGCTGTGAATATCAAATGGAAAGATGGCGATCTTTTTCAGATCCGCCGCGAGGGCGTTTTGGGAAATCAAAATCAACAGCGATATCAGGACGAGAACGGCTTTAAAGACAGTCTTCTTATTCATTGATATAAACCCCCATGGCCTGCGGCCACAGCGAAGGATGAAAACGGTTTACGGTGAACTGGTAATCGATAACCATCAACTCGGAACCCCGAACTCTTAACCCTGAACTTCCATATATATCTTTCCATCCCGCAGGCCCGTGACGCGGGACATCCGGTCGGCCAATTGCCTGTTGTGGGTAACCACAACGAGGGTAATATTTCTTGTTCTATTCAAATTTACCAGGATGTCTTCTACCTTCTTTCCGGTTGATCTGTCAAGGTTTCCTGTGGGTTCATCGGCAAGTATTATCTCGGGTTCCATTATGAGCGCCCTTGCCACGGCGACCCTTTGTTGTTCCCCCCCTGAGAGTTCTCCCGGTTTATGGGTCACCCTATCACCAAGTCCCACTTCATTCAAGATAATCTCGGCCCTTTTCCTGGCATCCTGTTTCGATATGCCGTTTATCAATGCCGGCATCATGGTATTTTCCATGCTGTTGAATTCCGGCATAAGATGATGGGATTGGAATACAAAGCCTATCTTTTTGTTTCTGAATTCAGCCAGTTTCTTTTCATTCCAGTTGAAGACGTTGACATCATTGTATGTGAGCGTTCCGGAGGTGGGGTGATCCAGTGCCCCGAGTATATGAAGGAGAGTGCTTTTCCCCGCGCCGGAGACACCAAGAATTGCCAGGGATTCCCCTCTGTCAATTTCAAGGTCCAATCCTTTCAATACATCAATCTTGTTGTCGTCCTTGATGAAGGTTTTTTTTAGATTACTGATCTTTATCATTTGCTTTTGACTAAATCTTTGAAAATATAATTCTTCGATACTCAAAACATTTTACTGAAATAATTTCAACACAAGTTTCAATGATTCTGTAGGGTGGCATTTTATATGCCACCATTTGCGGTCGGGTGTAAAACCCGACCCTACACCTTTGCCTTTAGCCTCGCTCATTCATATCTAAGCGCCTCAGCCGGGTCCAGTTTAGAGGCTCTCAGGGACGGGTAGATCGTCGAGAGAAAACATATCAGCATGGTTACTACAACAATAATAAGAACATCTCCGTAATTTACCTGAGAGGGGAGTTTGCTTAAGTAATACACATCCTGTGGCAGTATTTTGAATCCGAAAAGTTTTTCAACGGACAGGGATATCTGTTCCAGATTGAGAGCGACGGTGAGGCCAAATATGCTGCCGAGGATGGTGCCGACGGCGCCGGTAATAAGCCCCTGAAATATAAATATTTTCATGATACTTTTTGCTGTTGCACCCATCGATTTCAATATGGCGATGTCCTTGTTTTTTTCCATGACGACCATGATCAGGGTGCATATTATATTGAAGGCTGCAACCAGCACGATCAGGCTCAGGATGATAAACATGACCCTCTTTTCCAGTTTCAGCGCCGAGAAGAGGTTTTTGTTCATCTGCATCCAGTTCCTGGCCCAGTATGGATGCCCCAGCTTTTTTTCAATCGTTTTTGCGATTGCCCCCGCCTTGTAAATGTCATCCACCTTTATCTCGATTCCCGTTACAATATCGCCCATGCGGAGAAATTTCTGGCAATCCTTCAGGGACAAAAAAGCAAGCGATGCATCATATTCGTAAAACCCTGAATCGAAAATTCCGACAACAAGGAATTTTTTCATTCTGGGAACCATTCCCATCGGGGTGGAAACACCCATAGGAGACATTACCCTCACCGTTTCAAAGAGAAATACCCCGAGGCTTTTTGCAAGCTCTTTTCCTATGACAATTCCGGGAAGGGAAGCGAGGTCGGCCCTGAGCTTGACAGCGCCTCGCGCCTTTTCGGAGAGATATTCAATGTTTCCCTCTTTCATTTTTCCCAGATTTATTACCTTCGTGGCAGTTTCAATTGCCAGGCCTCGCAGGGCCACGCCGCTCACCCTGTTTCCTTTTTTCAGCATAGCCTGACTGTATATAAGGGGGGTTGAGGCAACGACGCCTTCGACCTCCTCAATTTCCCCCATCACCTTTTCATAGTCCCTGATACTTCCGCCGTATTCCAGGAGGACGATATGGGAGTTTATGCCCAGTATCTTGTTCCGCAGTTCGGTTTCAAAACCGTTCATAACCGCGAGTACAATGATCAGAGCTGCAACACCGAGGAATATTCCGGCTATGGAGATAAAGGAGATGATTGAAACAAAGGTCTGCTTCCTCTTTGCCCTGAGGTAACGCAGGCCGATGAAAAGTTCGTAAGACATTGTTTAGTTCCGAGTTCAAAGTTCAAGGTTCAAAGTTCTATCCAGCATTGATGACTTTGTGGCTGGGTAATTACTAAAATTGTTCTGTCAGTTAACCAATTAAACCATTTTTTATTTCTTCTTCATATGAGGAAAGAGTATAACATCCCTGATGGAGGCGGAATCGGTAAAAAGCATGACCAGCCTGTCTATGCCGATTCCTTCCCCTGCTGTTGGGGGCATGCCGTATTCCAGGGTACTGATATAATCCTCATCCATTTCGTGTGCCTCCAAATCTCCCGCTTCTCTTGCCTCAAGCTGCATCATAAACCGTTCCCGCTGGTCCACGGGATCGTTCAATTCCGAAAAGGCATTGGCAATCTCTTTGCCGCATATATAGAGTTCAAAGCGGTCGACAAACGCCGGGTTGCCGGCACTTTTCTTCGAGAGTGGTGAGACCTCTATTGGATAACTCGTGATGAAGGTTGGCCGGACTAAATTTTCCTCCACCGTTTCGTCGAATATTTCCATAATCACCTTCCCGAGCGGTTCGCCTTCCTTGATCGTGAGTCCCATATCCCTTGCGTATTTTACGGCCTTTTCGATGTCTTCAAGAATATCGGAATCGATCTTGCAGTATTTTATGATGGCTTCCTTGACGGTCATCCGCTGCCAGGGGGGTGTAAAATCTATCTCGGTTCCCTGGTAATTGATCGTAAGGGAACCACAAAGTTCCTTCAAAATGTAGGTTATCAGCTCCTCCGTCATGACCATCAGATCTTCATAGGTCGCATAAGCCTGATAGAACTCCATCATGGTGAATTCCGGATTGTGGAATGTGGATACGCCTTCGTTTCTGAAGTTCCTGTTTATTTCATAGACCCTCTCCATTCCACCCACAACGAGGCGTTTCAGGTAGAGTTCGGGTGCTATCCTGAGGTAGAAATCCATTCCGAGGGCGTTGTGATATGTTTTAAAAGGACGTGCCATGGCGCCACCGGCCACGGGCTGCATCATGGGTGTTTCCACCTCAAGAAAGTTCCTGTCATCCATAAATTTACGCATCAGTTGAATGATGCGGCTTCTGATATAAAATGTTTCCCTGACCTTCGGGTTGACTATGAGATCAAGGTGTCGTTGCCGGTATCTCATTTCGATATCGGTGAGACCATGCCATTTTTCAGGTAGAGGGTTCATCGCCTTTGATAAAAGTCGAATTTCATCCGCTTCGACAGTCAATTCTCCGGTCTTTGTCTTGAAGACCTTCCCGGTGACGGAGATGATATCCCCTATATCGAGTCTCTTGAAGAGAGAAAAGGCATCTTCTCCCACGGTATCCCTCTTGATATATGCCTGAATTTTCCCCTTTCTGTCCTGAATGTTGACAAATGCCGCCTTGCCGAACTTTCTCGCGGCCATAAGCCTTCCGGCCAGGGTAATTTTATCGTTTAGCTGTGCGAGGGCATCGTTCTCCATATCGCCAAAACGGGACAAAACTTCCCCTGTGGTGGCGGTTACCTTGACATCATTTGGGTACAGATCGATACCATCGGCCTTAAGAGATTCTATCTTTTCTTTTCTCTTCTTGAAAAGTTCACTTTCTTCCATAAAAACACCTGCTTTACTCCCATCCAAATCCTCCCCCTTGAAGGGGGAAGGCAGCCCACCCAAACCCTCCCCCTTGAAGGGGGAGGGCAGGGTGGGGGTGGATTATTCATATTGGAATGGTATTTATGAAACATACTGCTTAAGTTCGAGGAAACTATATTTTTTCCATGACTTAGTCAAGAAATATTAATGGCCACAAAATAGAGATTGACCCTTCCAACGCAGTAGGACAGGCGTCCCGCCTGTCCATAATGGTGAATCGCTTAGACAGCCGAGACGGCTGTCCTACAGGATGGGGAGGACA
>JADFWA010000185.1 GCA_015222855.1 Pseudomonadota bacterium
AATATATTCCTGCGGTTAAAAATTTCGCACGCCTTGGACTTGAACAAAATTGAACATTTTGCAAAGGTCTCGTCTTATGGTATTTATTTTTTACCCTTTAAGATAACATCCAGTGCGTTGTATGAGATTTTGTCAAAGACTTTTACCTTATTGTCTTTTGATGACAGCGTTACGACATCGGTATGCTTTTCACCCTTTGACACCTCTTGTGGTGTTGGATGTTCGATTCTAATTTTATTTTTGCTCTGTTTGCTATATGCCTTCAGAACTTTATCTACTTGATAAGTCGTTATGGTCATGGTCTGGCCTCCATTAAATACAACCCTACAATCTATCTATCGGAATAATCTCAAAAAACTTTAGTAAATTTTTCAGGCTTGTTATAAATTTCCAAATTTCTGGTTGACTATAGGAGGTTTTTTGTTAATATCTGTGCGCTTCCTTTTAATAATTAAACATAAATCCTTAATATAGTCCAGTGAAAAATGAGAATAGCATGAGAGACATCAAGGTACTGATTGCAGAGGATGACAATCTCTTCAGGAAGAATCTGAGTGACATGGTGGGGAGATGTGGTTATGGGGTTGATGCCGTTGTAGATGGCAGGGAGGCGATGGATGTCTTTATTAAGGATAAGTACGATATTGTGATAACCGATTTAAAGATGCCGAATGTTGATGGCTTACAGCTCCTGAAATATATAAAGAAAGTAAATCCTGAAAGTATTGTTATTATAATTACAGGTTATGGAACGGTTGATACGGCTGTTGAGGCAATGAAATCGGGTGCCTTCGATTATATAAGAAAGCCTCTGAAGTTTGATCATGTTAAATTTGTTGTCAACAGGGCATTGTCCTATGGAAAGCTCATACAAGAAAATATCACGCTGAAGGAGCATTTGAAAGAGAAATATGACTTCGGCAAGATTATCGGCTATAGCGATAGTATGAAAAGAGTTTTTGAGACGATTAAAAAAGTGGCCTCTTCAGACAGCACTATCATTATATATGGTGAAAGTGGAACGGGTAAGGAATTGGTTGCCAGGGCGGTACATTTCAACAGCGACAGGAGCGACCGTCCCCTGGTGCCGGTAAACTGTGGAGCAATTCCTGAAGACCTGCTTGAAAGTGAACTGTTCGGTCACGAAAAAGGCGCCTTCACCGGCGCCCTGCGAAGCAGAATGGGTCGATTTGAGCTGGCCAATGAAGGGACGATATTTCTTGATGAGATCGGGGACATGAGTCCCGCCCTCCAGGTAAAGGTGTTGAGGGTGATACAGGAAAGGCAGTTTGAGAGGATCGGGAGTGTAAGAACAACCAGTGTAGACGTGAGAATTGTTACCGCGACAAATCAGGATTTGGAAAAGGCAGTAGCAGAAAAAAGGTTCAGAGAAGATCTTTTTTATCGGATCAATGTTATACCCATTTATCTTCCCCCACTCAGGGAGAGAAAGACGGATATACCTGTCCTCGCCAATCATTTTCTGAGAAAATTCAACAAGCTGAAGGGAAAAGGGGTGGAGAGGATAGTCCCGGAAGCGATGAATTGTCTGGTGGAATATCGGTGGCCTGGTAATGTAAGAGAGCTGGAAAACTTGATAGAAATGCTCGTTGTAATAAAAGAAGAAGGGGATGTAAAAACGGAAGATCTCCCCGATAAGATACTGAATTCTATTGGAAAAGACAAGCTTGCCGGGGATGTTGAAATACCTGAAGGTGGCCTGAGTTTTAATGCGATGGTCAATAAGTTTGAAAGAGATTTGCTCTTGAAAGCCCTGGATAAGACCGGAGGGGTTAAAAATAGGGCGGCGAAGTTGCTGAATCTAAACAGGACAACCTTTGTGGAAAAATTGAAAAGACTTGATGTGGAGTAGGGAGACCGGAGACAGGAGAACGGAGACCGGTTGCAACCTGCAACTCTGCTGCCTCCCTTCTCCGTTCTCCTGTCTCCGGTCTCCCTACTCCTCACATAAACGTGACATTCCCGTTTAAAATCCCACCTTCCTCGATTGCCAGTTTGCTGCATTTTATCTGAGCTTTAACGTTGCCCGTTCCCAGGATTGTAAGAGTCTCTGTAACCTTTATTTCTCCTTCAAAGAATCCGGCTATGGTGATGGAGTTTACATTAACCTTAGCTATAATACGGCTATCTTCTTCTGTAATTACAGTGTCGGCGTTTAATTTTCCGTCGAGGCTCCCAGCTACGATCAGATAGCCCTTGAAATCGAAATTTCCTTCAAGTATGCAATCCCTGTTGATGATAGATATATTTTCCCGTTTGGCTTTCACCCGATTTCTCCTTTTTTATTCGCGACCGATCTGACTCAACCGTGTGGTTTTTATATCCAGCGATACGAAACCCAGGGGAATGTTTATTCTGTTAACTGTGATTTTGCAGGAAGTATTGGTGCGTTTATTGACGGGTGTAATTTTTTTGGCGGAAACCGAATTTCCTACGGGAAATGGAATGCTTACTCCCGGTCCATTCAAGGATACGATGACATTCAAGTTTTTTGGGACATTTGTTTTGATGTCAATAAGTTTAATGATGTCGTCGTGGCGTATTGGGAGTGTATCATCCCGAAAGAAGCACCGCTTTTCTCCGTCGTTTAACTGAACCACTATATATTCGAAGGATGGTTCCTCTATATCCACAAACAGTCGACCTATGACATCATTATCTCGAGTGACAACGACCTGGTACAGTCGGCCTTTTTTGTAGAGAGAGTAGCGTTTCCAGAGGTCTCTGTCGGTATGAATAATGTAGCCCCGATCCTCCCCCGTATTGACCCTGTCATTGCCTACGAAGCCTTTGAAATTAACGGCAATTCCTGATGTTGATTCAGGTATGATTCCGGCATCAACCAGTTCAATGGTGTCTCCTCTGATTATGTTTACATGGGCGCCATTGGGGAAATACTTTTCCTCACCATTAATCCTGATCTTGAAATAGGTGACGTGAGGATGTCCGGTTATTGTTTTTAGCGACTTGTTATTGGTGGTGAGCGCGATATTGATTCTTCCGCATTTTAAATGATCTTTGCGGATTATAATTTGAGTTGAGTGATCGATGGCGATAGGTTTATTGATATCGTTGATCGTTCCGTAGCCCACTATGTCGGCGCTGAGACCGCGTTCGTAATTGGATTCCAGGTGGATAATCTTGACAACATCTCTATGGGATATATTGAGGGTTTCCCTGTTAGCGACGACAATCGGCGCTTTATCATTCACCTTAACGACCACATATTTTATGATTGGGGGATTCAGAACGATGCCGGGAACCTCGGGTTTTACACCGAGTATCTTCATGTATGCGTTGATTGCAAGATTGTGGTGGTAGATTCTAAGCTTTAGGGGCAACGATTTGCTGGCTTCAATGCCGAAGGCCGGAATTCCACATTTATAAAGGGCGTAGTAGGTGGCGGATTTTCGCTGCTCCGGGTGCAGTGTGTCTGAGGCACTGGTACGGTGATTATTGAAGTGTAAGAAATGACTGGGGTTTTTAATGTAGGGATTTATTTCGGCGATTACCCGTTCTGCCATTTCCTTCAATTTCAGGGTCTCGCCTGTCTTCGGG
>JADFWA010000186.1 GCA_015222855.1 Pseudomonadota bacterium
GATCGATACGGCGTCCCCGTGCGAGACGGAGTAATCCGATTCCGCCTCGACCGCGTGGCCGATTGTGTGACCGAAGTTGAGAATACGGCGAAGTCCCGTTTCTTTCTCATCAATTTCGATGACACCCTTTTTTATCCTGCATGACTTTTCGATGATCACCGAAAGGAGAGTCGCATTCCTGTCTTCGATCGCCTTTACCTTGCTTTCCAGTAAGCTGAACAGCTCAACGTCATCAATTATTCCATATTTTACGATCTCCGCCATGCCGTTTCTAAATTCACGAGATGGCAGTGTCTTCAAAAACGAAAGATCAATAAATACCCCCTTCGGCTGGTAAAATGCCCCCAAAAGGTTCTTCCCCTCCGGCAGGTCTATCGCCGTCTTCCCCCCTATGCTGCTGTCCACCTGGGCCAGGAGGGTGGTGGGAATCTGGTAGTAAGGGAGGCCCCTCATGTATGTGGATGCGACGAAACCGGCCATATCACCCACGACACCGCCGCCCAACGCGATCAAAGCCGATCTCCTGTCGACGCCCAGGCTGATCAGCACCTTGACGATATCGAGCATGGTATCGATATTTTTTGAGGCCTCTCCGGCGGGAAATTCTATCATATCGACCTTGAGTCCCATTCCCCTGAGTATCGATAGAAACCCTTCCCCGTGTAGAGCGGAGACGTTGGAATCCGTAATAACAACATACCTGGCAGCGCAGTTATCTTTGGTAATGATCAATCCGACACGATCGAGTATGTTTTCCCCTATATGAATATCATAAGAGGCAGATATCTTTTTCTCGAGATTTACTTTTATCTTGTTCATTGTTACACCTTAATTTTTGTTTTTATTATTTTTTCGATGGCCTTCACTTCCTCCATCAGTTGATAGAACTTTTCCGGTTTGAGCGACTGCATTCCGTCAGAGGAGGCCCTCGCGGGATCGGGATGGACTTCAATCATGATCCCATCCGCCCCCACGGCCACGGCTGCCAGGGTCAGGGGAATAACATACTTCCAGTTACCGGACGCGTGAGAAGGATCAACAATGACAGGCAGATGCGTCAACTCCTTCAGAACCGGCACAGCGCTTATATCCAAAGTGTTTCGCGTAGCCGTTTCGAATGTACGAATGCCCCTTTCGCAGAGTATGACATTGTCATTCCCCGAAGAGATGATGTATTCCGCCGACATGAGGAGCTCTTCGATGGTCATCATCATCCCCCGCTTCAACAGTACCGGTTTCCTGGCGGCTCCCACCTTTTTCAAGAGGGCAAAGTTCTGTGCGTTTCGCGCCCCGATCTGCAGGATATCGGCATATTCTTCCACGAGATCCACATCGGTTGTGTTGAGCACCTCCGTAACGACAGGCATACCGGTCGCCTCACGTGCCTTTTTGAGAAGCTTCAGGCCCTCTTCCTCCATTCCCTGGAAACTGTACGGAGACGTTCTCGGCTTGAATGCCCCTCCCCTTAGCATGTGAGCTCCGCCCTTTTTGACGATATAGGCGCTTTCCATCAGTTGTTCTTCACTTTCAATTGAGCAGGGGCCGGCCATGACGACAAATTCAGGACCGCCGATTTCAACATCTCCGACCCGGATGACGGTATTCCCTTCTTTCACTTCACGACTTGCCAGTTTGTAAGGTTTCAGTATGGGCATCACCTTTTCCACCCCGGAAAGGGATTCGGCGAACTTCAACTGCGATTTGCCGCGGTCGTCCCCCACGACACCTATGATTGTCCTTTCAACCCCGCCGGAGGGGTGTGACCTGTAACCCACCGACTCAACCCACCTGAGAACACTGTCTATTTGAGCCTCCGTTGCATTCCTTTTCATTACGATGATCATTTTTTATCCTCCTCTTCTCCCTTTAAAACAAAAAGGCCATGGTGAAAATCGCCACCATGGCCCGGTAAGAGAAAATAAAAAAGCCATGGTGCAGGATCTTTCGATCTACCCATGGCCTGGATGTTTGGTTTAATTTATTTTAGAACCTCTCAGGCAGCGGGCAGACCAATGCAAAATAATAATAACTAAACCAGCCACCAAAACTTGTATTTACATTGATCATATGTCTGTCCATCACAACCTGAAAAATCCTATCCTTTATTGAAGAAGTATTTAAACCACAACTTTGCGCCAATGTCAAGGGAAAAAAAGAAGTTTGCCGGAATTGCAGAATTTCTCTCTTGAAGTATTTCTGATTTGTGGTAGAGGGAAGTTCAGCAAATTCAATTTATTAAACGATATACAGGGTAAAAACTTGGGAAAAGCATCTGTTAAAATAGACCACAAGGAAGATGTCTCCACCAAGGAATGGAATAACTGGAAGTGGCAGTTCAAAAACCGTATCCACACCCTGCCGCAGTTGGCCGGGGTTCTTGGCGTGCCCGTGGAAGACATCGAAAAGTACAGGAGGGTTATTAAGACCTACCCGTTTTCTGTTACCCCCTATTACCTCTCCCTGATTGACCTGACGGATGAAAATGACCCTATCCGTTTGCAGTGTCTTCCTGATACCGGGGAAATTGACTTTTCCCTGGGCGGTGTGGATGATCCCCTCGAAGAGGAGAGGGATATGCCTGTTCCCGGCCTTGTGCATCGCTATCCCGACCGCTGTTTAACCATGGTTACGAACGTATGCGCAACGTACTGCCGACATTGCAATCGCAAGCGCATGTGGGGGAAACCTGAGGCAAAACCGTCTAAAGAAAACCTCCAGCGGATGATCGATTATGTTTCCCGAACAGGGAAAATCCGTGAAGTGATTGTCTCAGGGGGAGATCCCCTGACCGTGAATCCGGAGACACTTGACTGGTTTTTGGGTTCGTTGAAGTCAATTCCCCATGTTGAGGTGCTCCGCATCGGCAGCAGAATACCCATCGTCATGCCGATGAGGATAACTCCCGATCTATGCGCAATGCTGCGCGGACATCGGCCGCTGTGGTTCGTAACCCAGTTTAATCACCCGAAGGAGATTACTCCCGAAGCGGCAAAGGCATGTGAGATGCTGCTGGAGGCAGGCATTCCTGTTTTAAATCAATCGGTTTTGCTCAGAGGTGTGAACGATTCCTGTGAGGCTATGCGTGATCTGCTCTATGGCCTCCAACGGATATCGGTAAAACCGTATTACCTCTTTCAGTGTGAACCGGTTAAGGGCACAGACCATTTTCGTGTCAGTATCCGGAAGGGCATGGAGGTGATGGAGAAGTTGTGGCGAAATACTTCAGGAATTTGCGTTCCCGGATATGTCGTTGATCTTCCAGGTGGCAAAGGAAAGGTTCCTCTTCAGCCGTTTTCTATGTTGTCCACGGTACGGGATTTGACATGACGGGGTAAATAGATTAAGAAAGCTCTTTAGTAATCGGGAGTCAGCAAACTGGAGAAAATTTGTTACAGTTCTATTCTGAATTCGGACTTCTTAAACCTACATGGCTTTTGGCCACAACGAAACATGAAAGGCGCAAGGCAAAAGGCAAAAGGAAGAAACCTTTTAGCCCTTAGCCTTATGCCTTTAGCCTTTAGCCTTTCATATAACAGATAGGAGTGATTATATGTATAACGCCAGTGATTTGAAAAAGGGTTTGAAGATACAGATTGATGGTGAGCCTTACGTTGTTATAGCTTTTTCCTTCGCGAAGCCCGGCAAGGGGCAGGCTCTGTATCGATGCAAACTGCGCAACATGATAAACGGATCTCAGTTTGATCGCACCTTCCGTTCAGCAGACACCTTCCAACCGGCCAATCTGCGGGAAAAGAAAATGCAGTACCTGTACCCCGAAGAGGGAAAATACTGCTTTATGGATGTAGAGAGTTACGAGCAGGTTTTTCTGACCGCAGAGCAGGTGGAAGACGCCAGAAATTTCCTTATTGATAACCTGGAGGTGGAAATACTCTTTTTTGAGGACAGGCCACTTGGAATCACCCTCCCCAACTTTGTCGAGCTCACGGTCGTCAAGGCCGATCCATGGGTCAAGGGCGACACAGTATCGGGAAAGTCCAAACCCGTTACCCTGGAAACCGGCTACCTTATACAGGCGCCCCCATTCATAGGAGAAGGAGAAAAAATCAGGGTCGATACGCGTACTGGAGAGTATATGACCAGGGTCAAGGACTGAGACCCCGACATGTCAGAAAATAGTGAAAACCGGAAAGAGGTACTGACAAGGCGCAAGGATGCATTGCAAATGCGTGCCAGTGTTATCCGGGCAATCCGGGATTTCTTCACCAACCATGATTACCTCGAGGTTGAAACCCCACACAGAATTCCCGTCCCTGCACCGGAGGCACATATTGATGCCACAGCTTCCGGAAACTGGTTTCTCCATACCTCTCCTGAATTGTGTATGAAGAGGATGCTGGCGGCAGGCTATCACAGGATATTTCAAATCTGCAGATGCTTCCGCCATGAAGAACGGGGATGCCTCCACCTCCCGGAATTTACCCTTCTGGAGTGGTACCGCAAGGACATTGATTACAGAGAGATGATGGAGGAATGTGAAGATATGATTATCTCCGTTGCCCGTTATCTCGGCCGGGGGGAGGTGATCACATACCAGGGGAGGCAAATCGATCTGCAAAGATCATGGGAAAGGATCTCGGTAAGAGAAGTCTTCGAACGTTATTCATCCATGTCTCCTGAAGAGGCCTTAAAAGATGACCTTTTTGATGAGATCATGGTCCGCGATATCGAACCACATCTCGGATGGGGAAAGCCGACCTTTCTTTATGATTATCCTGTCTCTTTGGGGGCAATGGCCAAGACAAAAAAGGATGACCCAACCGTGGCCGAACGCTTTGAAATATATATTGGCAGCCTGGAGTTGGCCAACGCCTTTTCCGAGCTGACCGATGTCAATGAACAGCGGCAGAGGTTTGCCAGGGAGCAGCAATGCCGCCGTTCTCTCGGCAAGACGGTTTATCCGGCGCCGGAAAAATTTTTAGATGCCCTCGATTATATGCCGGAGTCGGCCGGGGCCGCCCTGGGTGTGGACAGATTAGTCATGATTTTTGCCAATACCCCTGCAATCGACGATGTGGTAGCCTTCACACCCGAAGAGTTATGACAGATCATTCATAACCCTTCCCCAAAACCCGACCAATCACCTGCAGCCGTTGTCCTGCAATATTTTTTGCTTGATTGGCAATCCTCTTCCCTGTATAGTTTTTCCTCCAAAGGTATTGAGTGACATGAAATCAATTAAAAACGAATGAGGGGGTATCATGAAAGTCAAACCACGGTCAATACACTCGATTAATCAGTTGGTCGAAGATCAGTTCAGCAAGTGGCAGATTACGGGTAAAGAGAAGGGCAAGGATGAATTGCCCGTGATAACAATCTCAAGAGAGCCCGGCAGCAAAGGCACACTCATAGCCAAACAGCTTGTCAAGCAGTTGAATCTTGATCTCTTCGGCAGCAGTATAATTCATGAAGTGGCGAAAGACGCCAATATGAGCCAGAGAGTGGTAGGTACTCTGGATGAAAAGAGACGTTCCTGGCTGGATGAGGTTGTGGAAACCATGGAAAGCAAACGTCATCTCTGGGACTATCAATATTTGAATCATCTCACGAAGATTATAGCTATTATAGGAAATCACGGCCGCGCGGTGATACTGGGCAGGGGGGCAAATTTCATACTTTCGCCCGATAAAACCCTCATGGTCAGGGTCATTGCACCGCAGAAGACGAGGATTAAGAATATAGCGCGTGAGCGCGGTGTCTCTGAAGAGGAGGCGACGAAACACGTAATAGATATGGAGTCCGGTCGAAGGGCCTTCGCAAGAAAGTACTTCCATGCCGACATAACGGATCCCATACACTACGATCTCGTAATTAATACCGCAAATCTAAGTGTCGATGCCGCTGTTGAGGCTGTAAAGGCCGCCTTGAAGTTGAAAATGTCCGCATAGGAGGCTGTCCGAAAATGTCATTTCGAGGCGATAGCCGAGAAATCCAGGGGCCGGCAGGAGTATAAGGGTATGGAGGAAAAATACGATGTGGTCGTCGGCATTCCATCCTACAACGAATCCCGGACCATCAGAAATGTTACCGAGGTAGCCGGGAGGGGTCTTTCCAAATACTTTCCCAACACAAAAAACATCATTGTCAACTGTGACAATAATAGTCCCGACGATACAAAAGGCGCATTCCTCTCTGCCGAAACCACCGTTCCCAAAAAGTACGTCTCCACACCCGAAGGGGTGAAGGGAAAGGGAAACAATTTCTGGAACCTTTTCAATTTTTGCGGAGAGGTGGATGCCAAAATCGCTATCGTTGTCGATGCGGACCTCCGCTCGATCGAGCCGAAGTGGATCAGATATCTCGGGTATCCCATCAGGGACGGTTACGATTTCGTGAGCCCTTTTTATTCGAGACACC
>JADFWA010000187.1 GCA_015222855.1 Pseudomonadota bacterium
TAAAAGAACTTAGGGTGAAAACCGGTACAGGCATGATGGATTGCAAAAAAGCGCTTACTGAAAGTAATGGTGACTTTGAAAAGGCAATCGAATACTTAAGGAAAAAAGGCATGTCGGCGGCTGCCAAAAGATCTTCGAAAGCGGCCAAGGAAGGGACTGTTGCCTCTTATATTCACATGGGCGGGAAGATCGGTGTAATGGTCGAGGTCAATTGCGAGACGGACTTTGTCGCCAAAACGGACGATTTCCAGGCACTCGCAAAAGACATCGCTATGCATGTTGCGGCTTCAAATCCTCTTTATTTGAAACCGGAAGATGTACCTGATAAGGTCTTGGAGAAAGAAAGAGATATCTATAGAGACCAGGCATTGGCCGAAGGAAAGCCGGAAAAGATAATTGATCGAATAATTTCAGGAAAACTGAAGAAGTATTTCGAGGATGTGTGTCTTTTGGAACAGAAATTTGTGAAGGATACGGATATTAGCGTGGAAACGCTTATCAGTAATATGATCGCAAAGTCTGGTGAAAATATCGTACTGAAAAGGTTTGCCAGGTTTCAGCTGGGAGAGAATGAGAATAAATAGTAACTACTCAGGTATGTAGGGGCGTGTAGCAATACGCCCGTACCAAAGGCACAAAGTGGCAAAGGCACAGAGGCACAAAGAAAGGAAATTCAATTGGTTTCATTCGGTTCGTTGGTTAACTAATTGAACTAATAGAACCACTATCTGTTGTTAGGAGTCAAGTGGATAAACCGGTCTATAAAAGGGTTCTCCTGAAATTGAGCGGGGAAGCGCTTCTGGGTGGAAGCTCTTTTGGGATAAGTCCTGATGTCGTCGATTTAATCGCGGAAGAGGTCAAAGAGGTCGTAGCCCTTGGCGTTCAATTAGGTGTCGTTGTCGGCGGAGGAAATATATTTCGCGGAACGGAAGCAAATATAAAGGGTATAGACAGGACAACCGCGGATTATATGGGTATGCTTGCCACAGTAATAAACAGCCTTGCCCTCCAGAGCGCCTTTGAGAGTGTCGGTATCGATACAAGGGTTCAATCCGCCATTGAGATGAAGGAAATTGCGGAACCATACATAAAGAGAAGGGCGACGAGGCATCTGGAAAAGGGAAGGGTGGTAATATTTGCCGCCGGTACCGGAAATCCTTATTTTACAACGGATACTGCGGCATCGCTGCGGGCTATGGAAATACAGGCCGATGTCATTATGAAAGCCACCAATGTGGATGGTGTGTATGATAAAGATCCGGTTGTGCATGACGATGCGAAGATGTTTAGTAAAATAAGCTACCTGGATGTCTTGAGCAGGAATCTTAAGGTAATGGATTCGACTGCTATAACGCTTTGCAGGGACAACAATCTTCCGATTGTGGTATTTAATCTTGGAGAGCGGGGAAATATCAAAAAGGTTATTACCGGACAATCGATAGGAACAGTTGTTGGGAGTTAAAAATGAAGACTCTGATTATGGGTGAATTGAATGAGGAAATGGAAAAGGGAATAAACTCTTTTGAAATGTCCTTGAATAAAGTGAGAACAGGAAGGGCATCTATCGCTCTTCTCGATGGAATTAAAGTGGACTATTATGGATCACTGACGCCACTGAATCAGGTGGCCACTCTTTCCACACCTGAAAGCCGTCTTATCCTGATTTCCCCCTGGGACAAAAGTGCGATAGGGGAAATTGAGAAAGCCATACAAAAGTCTGATCTTGGATTGGTGCCGAACAATGACGGAAA
>JADFWA010000188.1 GCA_015222855.1 Pseudomonadota bacterium
AGCCTACCGAAGCCGGATTGTGGGTCACGGAGGACGAGGTGATGCACATGGTCATTCGGACGTAGGGGAATCCGAACATGGCGCTTTTGGGCCGGAATAAGCCGCCCTACAAGGAGTGGAAGTTGGAGGAACTCAACTACACCGTCCATTCCCCGGTGATCCGGCCGGTGGGCGATGAACTCTGGGTGGCCGGACGCGCGTTCAGCGAACAACTGCCCCCGTCTATGCTGCCTCCGGAGCCGTCGCCGGAGAAGATTGCTTCGCTTGCCCGTCAGGACGAACGTCTCGCCAAGTCGCCGCAGGATTGGCACACCGCGATCTGGCGAATAGTGGGGGATCAGCTTGAGCCTATTCTCGTGCTGCCCAGTCGGGGAGACAATGCTTATCCGGGGATGGTGGTGGAAGAGGACCGGCTGCTGATCAGCTACTACTCCCAGCACGATGTGGACAACGGACCGACGCCCAAACCCGGCGAGTATGCCAGTGAGATCTATCTGGCGGAGATAATTAAATAACTGTGGTTTGCCTTGCCTTGAGATAGCAAACGTGTCAGGCCAGAAGAAGTCGGTAAGATTTTCGCTTTAAGTATCTTACTCTTAAAAAGGCAAGAGATAATTTATTGGGACCAAAGGATTATTACTCGGAGAAGAAATTTTAGTTCTATAAATGTATGAAGAAGGAGAACACAATATGGGAACATTGAGAGTTGCTACGGTTGGTTTTGATATTGCTCCAAAATTTCATCCCCAATATGGTGCATGGGGAACTACCCCAATCATGACTGAAACCGATAAGCCCCTTCTTACCCGATGTCTCGTGTTGGAGGAAGGAAACCGTAAGATTGTCTGGTATTCCCACGATCTTTGCGGAGAAAACGTAAAAGGTACGGATGAGTTAAGAATGGAGATAGCGCAGGCTCTTGGTCTTAACTTCGAGCAGGTTATCTGGTCTACCAGCCAGACCCATTCAAGCCCCACGCTTCCCGGCTCACAATTGCCGGGAGGATCCAGCATTACTGTCCGCGGAGAATTCGATAAGGATTTCTGCCAAATGGAAAGGAAACGCTTTATAAATAGATGTATCAATGCGGCAAAGGAGGCAATTTCAAATCTTGAGCCGGCAAAAATGTGGATTGGCCGGGGATATTGCGATAATGTAAGCTATGATTCCCGGTTTCCAATGCCGTCAGGGGGGTAAAATTCAGCAGAAATTATGCCGAGGGCATTCAGGGAGGGAAATATTTCGATCCAACTGTCGGGCTTATTCGCTTTGACTCTAACGACGGAAAGACTATAGGCGTCCTCTTTAATTTTTCCTGCCATCCTGCCACAATGATAAATGACAAGTATCTTTCATCAGATTATATAGGAACTGCCCGGGAGTACATAGAGGAGGAAATTGGTGGTGTGCCTGCCATGTTTATTCAGGGATTCTGCGGCAACATTCATAATTACTATATGTTCGGAAAGCCTCATCATGCCAGGATAACAGGTTCACGCTTCGGGGAAGCCGCAGTTTTGGGTCTTCGTTCAGTTATACCCGTTCGCTGTGAACCCGTGGATTATTTATGGCGTACTATAGAACTTCCATGCAGGCCTATGTATACGAAAGAGGAGTTGAATGAAGCCATACAAATACGGAATGAATACATGGAAGAGCTCAAGTATTATGAGGATGCAGTGTGGGTGGCCGGGATTAACCTTCCTGAGTTTTTCACAGCAGAAGAGAAAATCAGCTCTATTAAAGTTCAAATGGAGTACCTGAAGGAAGGTCTCCGCATTATTGGTGCTGGAGAGATTCCACGCTCCTCGCTAGAGATTACACTGGGCGTCTTAAGGATAGGAGATATGGCTGCTGTACTTTCACCGGGTGAAAATTTTGCAGCAACAGGCAGGGATATCCGCAGCAAATCCCCCTTCATTCATACCCTTATATGCGGCGACACAAACGGGCTTTTCGGATACATAGGAAATGATGAAGAAATCGACCGCGGCGGGTATGAGACAGACACATACTGGAAAATGCTCTATATTGATGGTTTCCGTTTAGCTTTAGCTAAAGGGAGCTCAAAACACATTATAGAAACAAGCCTTGAGCTTCTTCGTTTAATTAGTGCTTGAACGAAAACTCCTTATTTTAGAGCTGTCATTGCGAGTCCCGATTTTATCGGGACGAAACAATCTCTTTAAAATCAAAGGATTGCTTCGGTCGTTCCTCGCAATGACAGAAAAGTTTAAATTTTCAGCGTTTTGATTAATAATGAACTTAGGAGGAAATACTCATGGCCAAAATCAAAAGTATCAAGAAGATTTACTCTGACGGCATGCACAATGCTTTCACTGACATGGAGTACTGGAAAGGGAACTACTA
>JADFWA010000189.1 GCA_015222855.1 Pseudomonadota bacterium
AAGACCTTCCCCACCATGGACTGTGCTATATGAATTCTGGGGCCCCGGATGATGGATGCCGGTCGGCATCCCAACATTGAAGTCCTGACCAACTCGGAGTTGATCCATCTTGACGGTCGGGCCGGAAGTTTCCGGGCCACCATCAGGAGAAATCCTCGTTATGTCAGTGAGGACTTATGTACCGGCTGCGGCCAGTGCAGCGATAATTGTCCTGTGATAGTGCCCAACGAGTTTGAGGTCGGGATGGGGGCGCGCAAAGCGATTTACTCCCCTTTTGCCCAAGCTGTGCCAAATTTCTATATCATCGATAGGGAAAACTGCCTTAACGATGATTTCCTGGTTTGCACCAACTGCCTCAATAGTTGCGACCGCAACGCTATCAACTTCGATGATCCCGGCGAAGAAATCGAATTTGAGGTGGGCGCCGTTATTGTAGCTACGGGGTTTGACGTTTATGACGCCTCGGCTATTACCAGTTACGGCTACGGCCTTTATGATAATGTTTTAACCAATATGGAGCTGGAGAGGGTTCTGAATGCCTCTGGTCCGACGCACAGTCATATCGTAAGACCGTCCGATCACAAAGTACCTAAAAAGATAGCCTTTATTCAATGTGTAGGTTCGAGGGGTGAGGGAAAAGAGGCCGGCTGCCAGTATTGCTCGCGGTTCTGTTGCATGAATGCTGTCAAAGATTGCCTGCTGGTCAAACAGCATGAGCCTGACATCGAAGAGTTGATGGTTTTTTACATAGACCTGCGGGCAGCGGGCAAGGGTTTTGAAGAATTTTATCAGCGATCACTTGAAATGCCGGAATTGAAATATGTCCGTGGCCGGCCATCGAAAATAATTGAAGACCCCGAGACAAAAGATGTGATCGTTTTTGTTGAGAACGGTGAAACGGGCCAGGTAGGCAGATTCAGGGTGGATATGGCTGTCCTATCGGCAGGTGCAGTAGCCCCGAAATCGAATAAAGGATTGGCTGAGGTTCTCGGTATCGACCTTGACGAGAACGGCTTTTTCAAGATCGAGACCAGATTCGGTTCGCCGCTTCACACGGCAAGAGAGGGAATTTATGTCTGTGGCACTGCTGCCGGGGTTAACGATATCTCCGATTCAGTAGTCCAGGGTTCCGGTGCGGCGGCAGAAGCTGAGAGGTTTGCCGCAAAACTCCGGATAGAGGAAAAACCACAAGAGATAAAGGAATTAGACACTTCCGGGCCGCCCAGGGTGGGAGTGTTTCTTTGCCACTGCGGTATTAATATCGCCGGTGTCCTTGATGTGGAATCGTTGAAGGAGTGTGCAAAGGGAATGCCCGATGTAGTCTATGTTGAAAACAATCTCTTCCTCTGTTCTGATGAGGGCCAGCGGTTGGTGCAGGAGAAGATAATCGAACATAATCTGAATCGCGTCGTGGCCGCCGCCTGCACCCCTCGCACTCACGAACCGATCTTCCGTGAAAGCTGCGAACAGGTCGGTCTTAATCCTTATCTTTTTGAAATGGTCAATGTCCGTGACCAGTGCTCCTGGGTACACACCAATCTCCCGGGGGTCGCCACCCAGAAAGCCAGGGACCTGATAAAAATGGGCGTGGCCAAAGCCCGCCGTCTGCAACCGTTGTATAAGAAAACCATCCCCATTAACCAGAGCGTGCTTGTTATCGGTGGCGGGGTAGCCGGTATGCGTGCCGCTATAGACCTTGAGGCTCAGGGGTTCAAAGTATACCTCATTGAAAAGGAAGGCCGTCTCGGAGGCTTATTAAATAACCTGACCAGGGTATATCCCGCCAATCTTTCGGCGGTTGAGCTTGCCCGCACCATGGTAGAAAAGATCAAAGCCAGCCGGGTTGAGGCAATGGCCTCCACCGAAGTAAATTCCATTACCGGCTTTGTAGGCAATTTCGATGTTTCCACCCCCAACGGTAATTTCAAGGTAGGAACCATAATTGTGGCAACAGGTGCGGATATTTATAAGCCTGAGAGAGAGTTCGGCTATGGTCAGTATGAGAATGTTATAACCAACCAGGAACTTGAAAACATCTTACATGATGCTAAGGGTAAAATCCAGATAAAAGGACAAAAACCGGAGACTGTAGTTTTCATCCAGTGTGTCGGTTCTCGTGATCCCAAAAGGAATCCTGGTTGTTCCCGTTTTTGCTGCCCTACCACCATTAAACAAGCCGTTCGTTTGCGGGAAAGCGATGTAAATGTAGTGGTACTTCATCGGGATATGCGTACCGTGGGTGCAAAAGCGGAAGAACACTACCGCCACGCCCGAGCCCTCGGGGTGAAGTTTATACGGTACACACCTGAGAGACTTCCCCGAGTATCGGGTAGCGGCAACCGGGCTGAGAAAGTGGAGATACTAGAGCTGGCTCTGAATCGGACTTTGGAGACGGACGTTGACTATGTTGTACTTGCGGCTGGTATGGTTCCCAATGAGCAAAGCACCGCCAAGCTTCACGAGATACTTAAAGTGCCCCGTGGCGCAGATGGCTTTTTCATGGAGCGCCACGCTAAGCTCGGCCCGGTGGAAACCACTACCGAGGGTGTGTTTTTAGCCGGTTGTG
>JADFWA010000190.1 GCA_015222855.1 Pseudomonadota bacterium
AACCTATTCAGACCCCTTCTCCCCTATTCTTATGGTCATGGCAAGACAACTGTCGAGCGGCTATCTGTACAAGCGTATCAGGGTTCAGGGCGGCGCTTACGGCGGGATGTGCCAATACAACCCAATGAGCGGCAGTTTCTCTTTCCTCTCGTACAGAGACCCCCATCTCGTTGAGACCTTGAAGGTCTACGATGATGCCGTCGATTTTATATCCGGAAACAGGATTGAAGATGAAGAACTCGAAAAAGCGATCATCGGCGCCATAGGACTCCTCGATAAGCCGATGGACCCATCGGGCAGGGGATACACCGCCATGATCCGCGCTTTTGCCGGCCTCACAGACAAAGACCGGCAGAAATTCCGCGACCGGATCTTTGATACCTCGGCAGAAACCCTTATGGAAGCGGGCAACCGTTTCCTGGCGACGGAAGCAGAATCATCACCGGTCGCGGTATACGCGGCGGCCGAGCGCCTCAGCAAGGCGAATGAAACCCTGGAGACGGGGCTTGAAATCGAGGCGTTAGTATGATAACCGGATTGTGAGGTGTCATCATGAAGCGCAACACAACAATACTCCTTGCCGTCATATTTATTATTCTGGCGGCAGTTGCGCTCGTACTTAACCGGGGAAAGTTAATCCCGGAGGCAGAGAAGAAACCTGTTAAGCCCGTCTATAAGGCTGAGAAAAAACCCCCTGCCATAAAGGAACCCGTAAGGGAAAAGATATCCAGAATCAAAAAAAAGCTGAAGCCTGCGGCGCCTGAAGAAAAGCCGGCAGAGATTTCAGAAACAGCAGCAATTGTCCGCCGGCCGGTTAAGGCTGAAAAAGGATATGATGAAATACATCAGGAGGTCATAAAATTTTTCGATTATCTGGATCAGAAAAACTATATCAAGGCCTACAGACTGAAGGAGGGGACGTACAAACACTTTCTCAAACTCATGGGCAAATTGTCAGCCAAACTGCCGGTCGTATCCGGAGAAACGCAGGACATATATGTCCTGACACACAACATAGCCCATTTCTACAGAGTGATCGGGAAAAAGAACATCTCGCTGGTAAAAGATATCCTTTCGAATGAGAGTGTAATAATTGAACCGACGATGGGGTTGTTTTATGAGTGGATCACAAAAGGGATAGAAGACAAAAGAAAAGAGATCAAGACCTCGACCAAGGCCATTTATGAATATGCCGGGTTTTTCCTAAACACACTGGGAGGAAAGGCATACCTGTCAAGGAGGGGTTCCAGGACGAGAATACTTGTGACCTATTATTCCATTCTCACGCTCGATAAAGCCAACACGGAAAATCTGAACCGTCACGGGATAAATATCCACCCCCTGCTGACCCTTCTTATGGATGATATGCGTAATCAGAAAAACCTGAGCCGGAAAGACGAATATCTAAAAAGGCTGTATGCTATAAACACAGCCACTAGGTCACCAAGGCACAAAGGGGAAAAGTGAATTACATCTTAGTGACTTCGTGTCTTGGTGGCTAAATCACAGCTTCGATAAAATTCCCTTATTTCTCCTGTACCACAGGTTGGGAATTAATTTATATAAAAACCTCGATACCGGTCCGATATACTCCTTGTTCCTCCTGTCGAACTGGCAGGCCTGTATTATTCTCTCTTTAATCTCCTCTTTGGTACCGCCCTCGTTGAATATTTTATAGGCACAATTGAACAAAGGACTGTACATATTTTTCTTCTCAAGATATCTGTATACATTCCTGATGGTATTGGGGCCCTCGGGAGTTCCGTCGATCTTTTCCAGCACCTTGATATTTGTTTCTATAGGGTTTCCATTGAATAATTCATAGAAGAATGTACCATATCTATAATTTTTGCTCGCATCTGAAGAGACGGTAATATACAGATCCCCTACCCCCGCCTGGCTGTGAAATGCCTGGAAACTGCCGCCCAGCAGTTTTGACAGTGATCTTATTTCAACACCGGACCTGGCAAATATAGTCCCCGGGAGAGAAGCTCCAAGATTCAGGCAGTCGGTAATCCCCTTTATATTCGCCACGATATTCTTAAGCGCCCCGCACGCCTCGACACCGACAATATCAAAGTTGTAATATGACGTCAGTTCCTTTCTATTGCATTTTATAATGTCCGTCCTTACGATCTCCGACATTTTCCTGTTGCCGGCAATGGTCACGCATACCGGTTTTCCCAGCGCTATATCCACATCAAAGAAAGGCCCTCCCATACACACAACTTCATACTTATGCCTTAAATCAAACAGACTGTTATTTATCAACTGTGACGGGGTTATCAGTTCCCTTGTTTTTTCATCTGAAGCCAGACCCTTGATCGGTGATATGAGACAGGTACTTCCATTTTTCTTGGCGATTATCGGCTTCAGGTAGTTCAGCAGTTCGGGAAGCCTGTTCATCGTAATGGAAAGAATAATGAAGTCGTTTTCCTCTACAACTCTTTCCAGATCGTTTGTAGCAGACACATTGGGGGATAATCTCGGAACTTTTTCCCTGCCACCCAATATTTTTCCAAGATCATCCGTCAGGTGCTTCGGGTTTAGATGCTCTTCATTTATTACACGGCACAATTCGGCATCATGATAATAAATCGTGACCTCTCTATCGTCCCTTCCGAGCTTATAAGCCAGAGAAGTTCCAAGTCTGCCGGGTCCAATTATCGCGATTTTACTTGAATCCAAACTATCCTCCGTATCTCCTCTCCGGTTCACAGGCTACCGGGAAAAAGGAAAAAGTTAGTATAGGTAAAAGGAGTCCTGTCTGTCAAATAAAAATAACCGACCGAAAACGAAAAAGCTGAACCACAGAGGGTTCAGCTTTTTCGTTATTCATCATTACAACTGTTCTTAATCCATCCTTGCCCCCTTTAGTAAAGGGGGGATGGAGGAATTTTAATCTTAAATTACTTTGCGACCTTTCTCTTCAAGAAGTACCCCTCAGGATCACACTCTTCTCTCAGCAGTCTCAAATCCTCGTCGGTCGGCTCTTTCATATCCGTCAGATCCGGTGAAATCAATAACTCAAAGCTAACCAATTCCTGGATATCTTCCGCGGTTTTTCCCGGCAGTACTTCAAGCAACATCATCCTCCGGGTTTCCTCATCAAAACCAAACAGCGCCTGATTTGTAATGACCCTGTAAGGTCCCGAACCCATAACTCCCGCTTTTCTTCTATAATCCGGCTCTCCATCACCAAACCCTATGCTCGTCACAAAGTCAAGTTTTTCAACGAACCTTCTCTTCTCCAGGGCCATTATTGCGATGGTCTTCTCGCAGTTTGCCGCCATCGCTCCGGCGCCACCGCTCCCCGGAAACCTGACTCCGGGCTTTGAATAGGTGCCTCCTTCAAAGTGCGAATTGATATTTCCATGCATATCTATCTGAGCGCCACCGATGAAGGCGTAGTCGGCATATCCCCTTTGCGTCAACTCAAAGGCGCCGCAAAGCCCCTTTGCATAAACGGCCTTACGAAAAGCCCTGGTGTCACCAACGGAGAGCGGCAATCCCTGTTCAAGAACCGCCCCCAACGAGCCGGCTTCAAATATCATGTTAAGATTCGGAGCATGCGTAAGCTGGGCATGCATTGAAGCAATTATCGGCAGACCAGTTCCGACGAACACTATTGTTTCATCTTCCAATACTCTTGAGCCTGTATAAGCTATCATTTCAAACGGACCATATTCAGCCATTTTTTCCTCCTTAAGATATTATTTAGCGCCTTAATGCATTAATTGAACAACCATCAATCTATAAGTATCGGCTGCACACCATCCATCTGCCTCAGTTCCTTAAGCTTATTGTAAGGACGTGTGGCCAGAAAATCGTCAAAGGTTTCGCAACCAAAGATATATTTGTCGTAGTATTTCTTGAGCTTATCCTTGTTCCCGGTTTTCCTGAACTCATCGCTTATGCCTCTGAACTCCTGGAATTCCGGCATATCGAACCAGTAATATCCGTAACATGCCCCTGGGTAGCCTCCAAAAGGCTGCTCAATCAGTGCATCCACAGCGGGATAGGGAATTTCGGTAAGATTTGGATATTTGCGTATATTGTCGGTAGGAATAATCTGCTCCGTAGTCACTATGGTGTGGGCAGCAGCAACGGCTATTTCAGGACAGGTACAGTGAGCGCCAAATATCCTGCTATTGCCATACATGTCCGCTACCGGCACATGTATGATACCAACATCCGGGTGACAGGCCGGAACCAGGTATACATCCTCTTTTGTAAACGGGCACTCTATCATCCTTCCCCTGTTTACCAGCTCCATATCGGAACCGCCATGATCCCGTGTCGGTATGAAGGGGATGCCCATTGCCGCAGCCTTGAACCTCACAGACATTCCATAGTTTGTGTAGTCATCGAGTTGAATCATACCGTTGGTGACAAGGTAACGGAAAAGAGGGGCTATTCCTATTACCTCATATCCCCACCAGGACAGCTCAACGCGCTTGATTGACACGTGGTCAGGATCTACAATCATTGCGCCGGCTAACAATTCAGCACATAAGGAAGTGGACTGAAAAGACAATGTCAGGTCCTTTACACCTTTCCTGATTATCTCGTGTATAATGGAAACAGGAACACGGGTGTTCACAAACCCGCCGATACCGAGGTTCATTCCATCCTTGATATACTTATCCACCGCCTCCTTCAGGGTTGTCCTCTTGTCATGCAACCCCTTTTCCTTTGCTACCGCCGCTTTCCTTGCTTCAAAAGGTGTGGGGCCCCAATACTCAAATGGTTCCTGCCCCTTTTTCTTAATTTCATCAGGTTGCAAACCGGTAATATTACGTATGTCCGAACTCTTCATTAGTTTGTCCATTTATAACCTCCCAATTGACTCATAAGATTTTTTTCTTTGCTCCCTGCCCCGGATAGTGGCACTGTTTTTACTGGGAGCAACCCCATACTCCTTGATTCCGACAAAACTTCACCGCACAAATGAAGGGCATATACTAAAACGGTGCTTAGTAGTCAAGTAGAAAATGAACAAAAAAAGCGTACATTTTCAAAGTTTTTCAGCATGGTAAGGCAGGACATCTTTTCTCAATCCGTAACTCCGGTCGCGTGGATAACCCTCACCACTTATTATATGAACCGTAAAAACAAATTATTAGGCTATTTTGCGATCTGGCGTCGATAAATTAACTGGTTTTATAAAATACGGTTAATGGCTTGACCGTGTTTTATTTTTATATAATAACATGACAATATGTTGTAATATGGATTTGTAAAATTTAACAGGAGTTAAAACATGTACGCAGTAATCATGGCAGGAGGCAGGGGTACCAGGTTCTGGCCAAAAAGCAGGGAAAAAATGCCGAAACACCTGCTGGACATCTTCGGCAAGAAAACAATCATACAGGAAACCGTCGAAAGGATTGAACCTTTAATCCCGGCAAAGAACATCCTGATTGTGACGGGCGCCAGCCATTCCGACGAGGTTATACGGCAACTGCCCGAACTGCCGGAGGAAAATATAATCATCGAACCGGTCGGCAGGAATACCGCCCCCTGTATCGGTCTGGCGGCGATGTATATCAAGAAGATGAACCCGGAAGGTGTCATGGTCGTGCTCCCATCGGACCACTATATTCCCGATGAAGAGGTCTTCCGGCGCACACTTGCCATAGCCTCCGAGATGGCACAAAGGGGTAATTATCTTCTGACCATAGGGATAAAGCCAACCGGTCCCGAAACCGGTTACGGCTACATGGAACAGGGAGAACCGGTGGCCGCCGTAATGGGCGAAGATGTATTCCAGGTCAGGTCATTCCGGGAAAAACCGGATATCGAGCAGGCAGAGGCCTTTTTGCGGGATGGAGGCTTTTTCTGGAACAGCGGGATGTTTATATGGAAGGCCTCGACCATACTGCATGAGATAGAGAAACTGCTTCCCGACCTTTACGAAGGGCTTTTGAAGATAGAGGCTGCTATCGGTACCGACAGGGAAAAGGACGTTATCGGTAAAGTGTACCGGGAGATTGCCCCCATTTCCGTAGATTACGGTGTCATGGAAAAGTCCGGTGAAACACTGCTGGTCAGGGGAGAATTCGGCTGGAGTGACGTGGGAAGCTGGAACGCCCTGTGGGAGGTGTGGGATAAAGATGAAAACGGCAACGCCGTCAGGGGACGCCTTGTTAGCGTGGATTCTTCCAATTCACTTGTTTACAGCCCCGATAAGCTGGTAGCCTTGGTGGGGGTGGAAGATCTGGTCGTTGTGGAAACGGCGGACTCCATTCTGGTATGCAAAAGGGAGGCGTCTCAAGATGTGAAGAAGCTGGTGGAGATGCTTGAAGAAAAGAATATGAAAGAATACCTTTAATCCCCTCTATCCCCCCTCCCCCAACCCCTCCCACCAAGGGGAGGGGAGATGTGTATAACGATAAGCTTTGTAAAAAAGGGGGGGTGACATTATGCAAAGCAACTTATCGAGGAATTTTCAGATGAATACTCCATTATACCCTCTTATACTCAAACCTGTCTTCAAGGAAAAGCCGTGGGGAGGAAGGAGGCTGGAAACCCTCCTCGGCAAGAATCTTCCGCCGGATGTGTCTGTCGGCGAATCCTGGGAGCTTGCCATCCGCCGGGATGAGAAAAGCACCATAGCCAACGGCCCCCTTGCGGGAAAGACGCTGTCTGAGGTGGGAACTGCGAGGGGGGACGAGCTTTACGGGATATCACCTGTCACAGAAAACAGGTTTCCGCTTTTGATAAAATTCATCGATGCACAGGATGTCCTCTCGGTGCAGGTACACCCGGACGATAAATATGTTTCACTCCATGAAGATACCGACGATTCGGGAAAGACCGAGATGTGGTATATTCTTCATGCCGAACCCGGATCCGGCATCATTTTCGGCCTGAAAGAGGGAGTTACCCGGGAAGAAATCCGCAAGGCACTTGAGGAAAAAACGCTGAAAGAGTGTTTCAATGAGGTACCGGTAAAGGAGGGAGATGTTTTTTTCATCCCCGCGGGAATGGTTCATGCCATCGGTCGCGGGATTGTGCTGGCGGAAATCCAGCAGAACTCCGATATCACCTACCGGTTGTACGACTGGGAGCGCTTAGACAGCCAGGGAAAGCCGAGAGATCTCCATGTCGAAAAGGCGCTGGATGTAATTGACTTTTCCTTTACCGACGCGAAAAAACTTGAGGGAGTTTCCACTGCCAAAGGGAGAAATAAAAAAACCGTCCTGAAAAAATGCCCCCATTTCGCCGTTGAACTGCTGGAAATCAATGAGGAAACCGATCAGAAGACATCTGACATCTTTTCCGTTCTTTCCATGCTTGAGGGCAGGTCAACCATCCAGTGGGGTGCGGGTGAGGTCAATGCAATAAAAGGTGAAACGGTATTTCTTCCCGCATGCCTTGCCGATTACAGATTATTACCCGATACCCCGTCAAGGATGTTAAAGACATATATACCGTTAGTCCCTTAATTGTAAAGTTCGTGCAAAAATGGCAAAAGAATTGAAACCAATTACGAAATCACGAAGAAAGCATTCGGGAGGGCATAAAGCCCTCCCCTACATTCATTCGAGAAAAATTCGTAGAGGCGGGGTTTA
>JADFWA010000191.1 GCA_015222855.1 Pseudomonadota bacterium
CCCCTTGAGACCGAGTCGTAAATTTATCCAGTAGGCTATACCCGCCTTTCCTGATTTGTCGGTAATCATCGGCACAATGGGTCGATTCAATATCCTGGTGGTATTAAAAATATTGTATATTTTTTCGTCCTTCATCAGGCCGTCGGCGTGAATACCCGCCCTGGTAACGTTAAAGTCTGCGCCGACAAAGGGGTAATTCAACGGAATTTTTATGTCCGTCTCTTCTTTAACGTAATTGGCGATCTCTGTGATAACCGTTGTATCGATTCCATTATCGGTACCCCTGAGACCAATATACTCAATGATAAGGCTCTCGACAGGCGGGTTTCCCGTTCTTTCCCCTAACCCGAAAAGGGTTCCGTTTGCGGCGGCGCACCCATAGAGCCAGGCGGCGGCGGCGTTGATATGGGCCTTATGGAAATCGTTGTGGCCATGCCATTCCAGAAGATGTCCAGGAACTCCGGCATCCTCGATAAAAGCCCTTACCAGTTTGTCGACGCTGCGTGGCAGGGATGCCCCCGGATAAGTAATTCCATAACCCATGGTGTCGCAGAGCCTGATCTTGATATCTACGCCGCTTTCTTCTCTGAGTTTCATCAGTTCAATGGCAAAAGGTATACAGAACCCGTAGATATCCGCCCTGGTAACGTCTTCAAAATGACATCTTGGTATAATACCCTCATCGAGGATTGATTTTACAATGCCGAGATAATCGCTAAATATCTCTTTTCTGGTTTTCCCCAGTTTAAGAAAAATGTGATAATCCGAAACGGAGGTCAAGATTCCTGTTTCCTTGAGCCCCGCTTCCTTAACCAGGTGAACGTCTTCTTTCTGGGCTCTTATCCATCCGGTCACCTGCGGATACTTTAATCCCAGTTCAAGGCACTTTTCTACCGCTTCTCTGTCTTTGTTGCTGTAGAGAAAAAATTCTGATTGTCTGATAACACCATTTTTACCACCGAGTCTGCTCAACATTTCATATACGTCAACAATTTGCTGCACCGTAAAAGGAGGTCTGGCCTGTTGACCATCTCTAAAAGTGGTGTCGGTTATAAAGATATCGTCCGGCGGACTGATCGGAACAATCTTATGGTCAAAATCTATTCTGCATATCTCATCATAAGGAAAGACGCCTTCCTGGAGATTCGGTTCATCCAAATCTATAACTTTATGCTGCCAGAATCTTGTATGTTCATGATTAAGAACTTTTCTTTCTTTATTCCATTTTGCCATTTCAAATTCTCCGCTTTTTACAATCATAAAAAAAGGAGGGCGGCTAAAACAGCCTCCCTCCTTCAGGTTGGATATCGGAATCTGTTTTAATCAATTGGGGGATACGCTTGTGCAGGGGGTGTATAAGGTCGTGGTGCACCCGCGCTTCTTCTTGCCTCTTTAATTTTTTCCATGGTGTACCCGCTCCTGGGGATTTTGAAAACCTGACCGGGATAGATTAGATCCGGATCTCTGATCTGATCCTTGTTGGCATCGTAGATTAAGGGCCACTGGAAGGGGTCATTATAGATGTCTTTGTATTCGGCAATCCACCAGAGACATTCACCCTTCTTTACTACATGGCGATCAACTTCAGCTGTAACCTCAACTTTAAGTACTGCTTCTCCTTCCTCAAGCTGAACCACAGGTGCCTCCTCAGTTACAGCGGTCTCTGCCGGTTTTTTGGCACATCCCCAAAAAGCAAAACCAAGAAGTACAATTGCAACCACCAAAACGCTTAACAATCTACCGCGTATCATACTTATTTCCCTCCTCTCCACATGGATTCAAAACCGTTTTTCCTATGTCAACCTTTTCCCTTTGAGAAGAATACAAACATCAAACCCTTTTGTCAATAAAAAAGAGGGCTTAAATTTCATTATACTATTTTTAATGAAAGTTCCATCAATTGTTCTATGCTGACCTTCCCGGGGGCATCCGTAAGAAGGCAGGTTGCTTTCTGGGTTTTGGGGAATGCCATAACATCCCGGATGGACTCAGCGCCGGCCATGAGCATGAGAAGCCTGTCAAAACCGAAGGCTATGCCACCATGAGGGGGTGTGCCGTATTCAAGGGCATCCAGAAGAAATCCGAATTTCATCCTTGCCTCCTCTTCTTCCAGTCCCAGTGCGTTAAATATTTTTGACTGTATCTCCTTCCGGTGTATACGTATACTTCCTCCTCCTATCTCGGTTCCGTTCAGGACAAGATCATAAGCCCTTGCCCTCACCCTGCCCGGCTCCGTTTCCAGAAAGGGTATATCCTCTGCTACCGGTGAGGTAAATGGGTGATGTTTGGCCACAAATCTCTTTTCATGATCGCTGTATTCAAACATGGGAAATTGGGTAATCCATGTGAAGGCAAATACTTCCTGATCAATTAACCCCAGTTTCCCGGCAAGATGGCCCCTCAGATTGCCAAGGGTCTCATGGACGATTCCGGGTGAGTCAGCAGCAAAAAGAATTACATCACCGGGGATTGCCTCCATTTTCTCGTTTATCCCTTCAACTTCCGCGGGTTTCAGGAACTTAAATATCGGAGATGTCCATCCATCAGCGTTGATCCTCGCCCAGGCGAGACC
>JADFWA010000192.1 GCA_015222855.1 Pseudomonadota bacterium
AGCTTAGTCTCTGTACGAGTCCAAGTCTCGTCCCGGGCACCATAAAATCAAGGGGTTAGGTGATATTAAAGATGGGATATATTAGGTAGTAAGAAAGGTTTTGTAAGCATTATGTAAGCAATTTATTCCCCATAAAAAAAAGCGGATGCTCTCACACCCGCCCGGCCTTCCAGGATTGCCCGTGTTCAACACCCGCCCCCTTTCGTTCTTCATTTAACCCATGACAGGCCCGCAAGCCCGCCCTGGATGAGCTCTGGTTTTCGTATTTGAAAAAAGGCCCGGACAATTTCTTGCCACGGGCCTCTCTCCTTTTGCCGATTCACGCGAAGGAGTCGCGCTCCTCAGTCGCTGGTGTTGTTACTGAAAACCGGGACACCTCCAGCTGGTCCCAGTCCGCGCATTATCGGTGAAATCCGATTGGCCGCGGCCACCCACTCATGCCAGAAGATATCATCCGGCACGTTTCTTCTTTACTTAACCCTAAACGGAAGCTGAAGCTCCAATTTTCTGGCTGATCTCTTTTCTCTGCCCGCCTCTAAGTAACACCGCACCCACAACGATGGTGGCGTCGGTGGTGATCTTGGCGGCAATATGGGTAAAGCTGGCAGTTAGCGAAAGCGCGTCCAATTCAATGTATGCCTGCGCGTGTAAAGTAGCCAGCGTGATTGTCGCGCCGGTTTCCGTTACCGTGAAAACAACTGCCCCTGGTACCGTGCTAATCAGTGTGACAACTCCCGCTGCGCTCGATGCCGTACAT
The DNA here is from genome assembly GCA_015222855.1 of Pseudomonadota bacterium. GTDB lineage: Bacteria > Desulfobacterota > Syntrophia > Syntrophales > JADFWA01 > JADFWA01. The sequence goes on from JADFWA010000192.1 coordinate 758, forward strand.
CCCGGCACCCCATAGGTGGGATCGTTAATACAAACGCACAACTCAGTGGCATCCGCAGTATCGTTGCCTGAAATAGAAAATTCTCTGTCCGCGACGGTCGTGGTGTCTGTATGAGCTGTAAATAAAAGTCCGTTAATCGTCACGGTATGACTATTCAAGACAGTTGCCAGAGTAAGGGTCATCGAAGCCACCAGGGTATTAGCTGTTATCGTAGCCGTCGCGCCTGTCAGTAATGCTGCCGACCCTGCCTCTGCGTTTGTTGCCTCATACACCTCGATCTTCGCTGTCTTAGTGGCTGCCATTCCAGCGATCTGTAGAATAGCAATGGCCTTCCGGTAATCGGCAAGACAGAAGTACTCGCCGGTTTTATTTGTCGTTGCAAGGCTCACAGGAGCCAGCCCGATGTCAACTTTTAATGCCTCATATAATTTGTTCATGATTTTTTTCCTTTATTTTAAGCAAAGCAGGTGCCTTTAAGAACACCTGCTCTGCTGATTAATTGTTGTTACAGGATTCCTTTAATCCAGGTAAAGTGTTCTTCCCGAAGGATGGCTACGTCCACCCGCAAGTAACCCCGAATTAGAACCTCGACCGTAGAAAAAACATCCTTCGACCCGCTCCCAACTCCATAGGGTGCTGTGTCGATGGTCAATTGGCGCCTCATTCCCAAAATAATATTTTTGTAGTCTCCAACAAATGCGCTGGATGCTACGCTTGACGTCCCTTGAGTTTGATTTATCGGCACCTGGTTAGTTTGGAATTTCTGCAATACCTGAAACGAAGGAGGAGGCGTCAATGGTGCAGCGGTTCCAGTTTCCTTTAATCTGTCAAGCGCCCCTCCTGTCCGCGGTGCATAGATCACGGCGCCTGGGATCCCATTGTCAGTAAAAATGTATTCTGAGGCATAGGAAAATGGGTCATAATCTGTGAGCGCTGCACCATTGACGCCCATGCTATACGAATTGATATCCGCACAGTGCGCCAATCCTTTCGGCTCAGAAACACCATTTCCTAATAAACACACCCTGTCTAATTCAAGGCCGAGTGCCGCCGCAAGTTGACTTTCTATCACCTGGCCAGAATTAGGCGCGTCTTCAAGTAAAGCTCTTGACACCCGAACCAGGGCACCCAGGACGATCATCTTCATTTTTACAGGTGCGAACGTTCCCTCGGATTCCGTGATTTTAGATCCTTCTTGAACCCAGTAACCAGTGGGATCGGTCAAAACTTTGACTAAAGTAATCTCGGCAGTCTCAACCGGCAAAGTCCAAGCTCCCGCCTGGAGTACGCAAGACTTGTTCCTGGCCAGATCAATAACGTAGCTTGAGAGCTGCGGACTTACAAACCAGCCTCCAGCACCCCCCACGCCCTCAGACATAGCTCTAATTTCTCCATGAGATAAACCATAGGAATCACCCAGGATTTTCGCCCTTAATATCTTGCCAAGACTTTCAGGGCCAATGCCTTCGAGTTCTTGGCCTTTCGTGAGAGACGCAAACCGCTTGTTGTTTGAAAAGGCAGGGATGTTGTGCCCCTCTAAATCCTGAAACACCATGATATCGCTGTCATATGCTCCACCGCTGCCTCCAAAACCCTGCAAGGTTAATGCTTTTTCAGGTAAATATTTTGATAATTCTTTTATCGTGCCCTGCATTTCCGCCCTTAGAGTCAGCTCCTTGCCGTTCATTCCACGCCCTTCGTCTTGAGCTTTATTTTCAATTCTGACTATAGCCCCCGCCAAATCTTTTATTTTTTGTTGTGCTTCATAAATTTCCATTTCATATTTTCCTTTCATAATTGTTTAGTTAAATTAAGTACTTCCATTACCGATTTCAGTTTTATGCATCTCACATATCGTGAAATTTTCCGCCTGTGTTTTGAAAATCACCTTCCCAGCCTCTCGCTCGTCATTAAAGAATTGTGAAGCCTCTCGCAGCATTTTTCTAAGAAATTTCCTCAACATCGACTTCCCCTTTTTTGCATCTCACAAATGAGGGCATCGGTTATATATAAATCACCATCAAGGCGATTATTTTTTTCCTATTAAGCCTTCAAATCTACTTTTTTTCCCACGCCCGGGAGCTATCACTAACCGTGATCTCGCGGAAGGTGTCAAACCAAGCTCCACGCCATATCTAAGCATATTTTTAGCAGCAGAAGTCGCAATATCTAATAAAACACTTTTGCACTGGTTCCCGCTTGCTTTTGAACTCACAAAGGCGTCAATTCCCGATTCCTCCGCTAAAAGCTCCCTTGCGTGCCGCCATTCTGAAACTGAATCGCAATATGCTGCGAACACTGACCGATCAAGAGGTGTTAAAATACCAAGTTCGTAGAGTCCTGGCGCAAGGCGATCCCATTCTTCAATGGCATAGGTGTCTAAAAAAGAAGGCGGCTCTATCATTTCAGCCGGCACTACAACGGGTTCACCCTGTGGGAGTTTTTGTTTTCCTGGATTCCCCTCCAATATTTTCAAAATTGTTGCTTTTGGTTTTCTACCTACCATAATAACATCCTATCTATTTTTTTGTTTTTCAAATGTCGGCATATAAAATAACAGAACCAGCACGGTTGCGTATCTGTCGACCGTGGAGGCTGACATGCCCCTGGTATCCCCTTGATATTATTAAATATTCTGTTTTCATATTTTATTAAATCCAATGTCATGTTACACATTGATGATCTTTGATACCCCATGTTGCATTAATGGTTCCGCCGCCGGTTTGAAGACCGGCTCAACTCTTCCCTACTCACATAAAGATTCTTTAAAGATAGTGTCTCTTTTAACACTCGTTAGAAAATCCATAAATCTGCCCTAAACCCTTACCTTTCAAGACTTTGCTCCGATTCTGCCTGTTTTCTTGTTTTACTATAAAACACTTAACGAGTGTTTAAAACGACACTGGTAAAGCCCTTAACGAGTGTTGAAAACAACACTTATAATTTCTTTTTCCG
>JADFWA010000193.1 GCA_015222855.1 Pseudomonadota bacterium
GATGATCGTGCATGTGGCAGACATCATTGTGAATAATTACAAGGCTGGCTTGGAAGGTGCGCCCGATTTTTCCAGGGTTCATCCTGAGGCTGGGAATGTCATGGCGCCGCAGTTGGAAACGGTGCAGGACTGGTTTCCCGGTGTGGAAGGTGAGATAGAATCGGCCTGCGAATTTTTCCTGGAGGAGGTTTGAGCAAAGTTTCCCGCTTCGAAATTTGTAGGGTGGCATTTTATATGCCACCGTCTGCGGTCGGGTATAAAACCCGACCCTACTTTGCATTTTGGGAATTCCTTGACTGATACATCAGAGGTGCAAAATGGATGATTACCGTTATACTGTCTTATGTGTGGATGATGAAGAGAGCGTATTGAGTTCAATGCGGAGGTTGCTCCGAAGGGAGGATTATCAATTCCTGACTGCTTCGAGTGGCGAAGAGGGTTTAAAGATCCTTGCAGAAAATGATGTTCACCTGGTGGTCTCCGATCAGAGAATGCCGCAGGTGAGCGGGACTGAATTTCTTGCAGTCGTAAAGGAACGGTATCCGGATGTGATTCGCGTTATTCTTACCGGTTATACAGATGTGAATTCCATTACCGAGTCAATCAATAAAGGGCATGTCTACAAATTTCTGTTAAAGCCGTGGAACGACGATAATCTGAAATTGGATATTAAACGGGCACTGGAGCAGTATGGTCTTGTCCGGGCCAACAAAGAGCTTCATGAAATGGTTCTACAACAGAATGAAGAGTTGCAGGCAATGAATGAGAACCTGCAGGAAATGAATGAAAACCTGGAGGTGCTGGTTCGGGAAAGAACGGAGAAACTTGAGGTTCAGAACCGGGCACTGGAGCTCTCACGTCAGATTCTGGAAGATCTGCCTGTGCCGATTATCGGTGTGAGCGCCGAAGGGACTATTGTGCTGATAAACAAAGTGGTGAATGACCTGTCATTCCTGGATGCGGGCATTGATATAGGGAGGGAGCTTACCGATTATTTTCCGGGCGACGTACAAGAGAAGGTAACTGCAGCGCTTACGACCAACCTGCCCCAGACACTTGATGGCTACGAGCTTTCAGGAACAATCTGTGATCTTGATTTAACACCCCTTTCGTGGAAATTTTCAGGGAAAGGAGTCATACTGACGATAAAACAGATTAAGGGTAAGGGGTGAAGGGAATTATATCAAATATCAAAATGAAAAATGCAAAAGTAAAATGATTTGTCATTCTGAATCCCCTTGTCATTCCCGCGAAAGCGGGAATCTATATATCCCTGGGTCAAGCCCGAGGATGACACGGTAATTTTGAATCTAATGAGATCCTGAAATGGAAGTTTGTCATTCTGGACTCGTTTCAGAATCTTCTTTTACCCTTAACCCTTAACCTAACCCGAGGTTTTAATGGATATTAAAAAGATAGGGATAATAGCCAACATCGAAAAAGAGAAGGCTGTTGAAAGTGTCTTGCAGTTGAAAGAGTGGCTTTTGAACAGGAAGCTGGAGGTTCTTCTGGAGGAAGGGATAGCCGGCAGGCTGGGAGAGTCCACGGGGTTTAAAAGTGAAGAGCTCGCGTCTTCATCGGATATTATTGTCGTCTTCGGCGGGGACGGGACACTGCTTCGGGCCGCGCGTTCGATACGGGAATCTGATGTGCCGATACTCGGCATCAATTTGGGGGCATTTGGTTTTATGGCGGAGGTCAATTTGCATGAGATGTTTGGCGCCATGGAGTTGATCCTCGAGGGAGACTATCAGACTGAGAAGAGGATGATGCTCGATGTTGTCATAAACCGCGGGCAGGAATGTGTAGGCGATGGGACCGTCTTGAATGACATTGTAATTAACAGAGGTAATCTTTCCAGGATGATTGAACTGAAGACGGTGGTTGACGGCAGGTATCTGACCACTGTTAAGGCGGATGGCCTTATTATATCAACGCCGACGGGTTCCACGGCCTATTCCCTTTCCGCGGGGGGGCCGATCGTCTTTCCTGAACTCAATACCGTCATTATTACCCCGATATGCCCGCATACATTGACAAACCGGCCTGTGATCCTTCCGGAAGATGTTACTGTAAAGATCGTTTTATGGACAAAGGAAAAGGGCGCGACACTGACACTTGACGGGCAGGTCTCATTTACGCTGAAATCGGGGGATGCAATTACCATAAAGAAGTCGAGGTATTTTACCAGCATTATTGTTTCGCCTGACAGGGACTATTTAGAGATATTGCGAACCAAGCTGGGGTGGGGAGGATTGCCCTCGGGAGGAAATTAAGGTTGAGGTAACATTCTATCTGTTTGAAATCCCCCTTTATGAAAGGGGGAAATGACTTGGTTCTCCCCTTTTCTAAAGGGGAGTTAGAGGGGATTTTTACAACAATTGCCTCGTTCCCATGCTCCAGCGTGGGAACCCACATGGTATGCATTCCCACGCTGGAGCATGGGAACGAGAAACCGTGAACCGTGAACCGTGAACCGTGGAACTTTCATATTAAATGTTAACGGAACTGAACATCAGGAATTTTGCCATCATTGATGAGCTTAATGTATCCTTTACCGGCGGGCTCAATGTCATTACCGGCGAGACGGGGGCGGGCAAATCAATCATCATCGGCGCCGTGGGCCTTCTCCTCGGAGAAAGGGCATCGTCTGATCTGATAAGGTCTTCCGAAGAAACGGCTGCCGTGGAGGCGCTTTTTGACATAAGCGAAAAGGGGCAGTTAAAAGAAAAATTAATGAACGCGGGCTGTTATGAAGGGGACGAACTTGTTGTGAAGAGGATTGTGGCGCGTTCGGGCAAGAACAGGGTTTACATTAATGGAAACCTGTCAACTTTGAACATGCTTTCCTCCATTTCCGAAACGCTTGTCAACATATCCGGCCAGCATGAGCATCAGGTTATACTGAATGCGGAAAACCACATTGATATTCTGGATGAGTTTGGCAGTCTTCTGTCGCTAAGGTCTAAATTCACGAATCTTTACGATGAATATCAGGCTTTAAGGTCGAGGCTTGATGAGCTTGAAACCGTCAACCGCGAGAGCGGTAAGCGTGAAGAATTTCTCAGGTTTCAATTGAAGGAGATAGAGGATGCCGGCATTATTGCCGGTGAAGATTCGTCCCTGGCGAAAGAGAAGAATATCCTCGCCAATGCGAGGAAGTTGACGGAATATGCCGCTAAGTCCTATGACATTCTTTATGAGAAGAGTAGTTCCATATTGGAGGAACTTGGCGGGGCGATAAATAATATCAAAGAGATAGAGAAAATCGATCCTGAGTTGAATATTTCCGGGCAGGAGCTCGATTCCATCTTTTATAGTCTTGAGGATGTAGCTCTTATTCTGAGGGATTATATGAAAAATATATCCTTTGATCCCGGCAGGCTTGAGGAGATTGAGGACAGGCTGGAATATCTGGGAAGGCTTAAACGCAAATATGGCGGGACGCTGGAAGGTGTATTGAAGTCAAAAGATGATATAGGAAATGAATTGAAGAATATATCTTCTGTAGAGGAGGATATTAAACAGCTTTCGGAGGAGATTTCTTCAAGAAAGGCGCTGCTGCTGGAGAAAGGGAGTCATCTTTCCCGGAGAAGGCGTGAGGCTGCCGGGGTATTGAAGGAGGCGATAGAGGGCGAGATTCACGCGCTGAGGATGGCGGATGCGGAATTTGAGGTCGCGTTTAAAGAGTCTGTTGAAGATGAGATTAATTCAAAGGGCATAGATATAGTTGAATTTTATCTTTCAACAAATGTGGGGGAGGAATTGAAGCCCTTGAACAGGATAGCCTCCGGCGGGGAACTTTCCCGAATAGTGCTGGCGATGAAGAAGGTTTTGGCCGGAGCTGGATCTGTCGGCACCATTATATTCGATGAGGTGGACAGCGGTATAGGTGGCGCTACTGCCGGGATCGTCGGTGAAAAGCTCAAGGAGGTGTCGAAGAATCACCAGGTTATATGTATCACCCATCTCCCACAGATCGCCTGCTTTGGAGACAGCCACTTCCTTGTTTCGAAGAGGGTTTCAGGGGAAAAGACGAATAGCCGTGTCTCCGTTCTTTCCGAACCGGAACGCTTCGATGAGATTACCAGGATGCTCAGCGGCATTGAAGCTACTGAAAAAGCAAGAGAACATGCCCGTGAGATGCTGAAGGCCAGTCGGGGATGAGTTCAGAGTTCAGAGTTCAAAGTTTTTTATGTTTCCTGGCTCGGAACCCGGAACCCGGAACTTTGAACTTTGAACCCAGAACTCAAGGATACGGAATGCTAAGAAAAGCGAAAATAGGTGACGCGAAGATCATTCACAGGATGATAAATATCTCCTCGGGAAAGGGTGAGATGCTTCCTAGGTCACTGATGGATATTTACAGCAGCCTGAGGGATTTTTTTGTTTATGTTGATGAGGATAGCGCTTCCATAACGGGCATCTGTGCCATGCATATTTTCTGGGAAAACCTGGTTGAGATAAGATCTCTTTATGTTGATGAAGGACACAGGGAAAAGGGATTGGGCAGGAATCTCGTGGAGGCCTGCATCTCCGAGGCCATAACCCTTGAACTGTTCAGCGTATTTACCCTTACATATCAGAAGGAATTTTTCGAAAAGCTGGGATTCAGAGAGGTGGATAAAGCAACCCTTCCCGAAAAGATATGGTCTGACTGCTTTAGATGTCCCAAGTATCCTGATTATTGTGATGAAGTGGCGATGATTATAGAAGTTTAGTAATTACTCAGCCACAAAGTCACCAAGACACAAAGTGTAGAAATTAATTATATTTTCCCGTAATCTCCGGAAAATTTTATTAATCAAATGCCTGCCTGTGCGATGCACCTGTCTGCGTCGCAAACGCGACAGGCAGGCGCAGACAGGCCTCTGGTTATCATAAATTATGATATGATTTTAGTGATTTCGTGTCTTGGTGGCTGAATAGTTACGTTTGATATTTAAAGTTTCAGGTTTCATCTTTTAAACTTTAACCCCTGTTTAATCTTATGAAAACTAAAGTCTTTTACCTCTTTATAATATTATTTTTTCTCTTTCTGGCCGGGTGTGCGGCAAGGATAGAAAAACCGCCGGTATCCGTTCCCCCGCTGGTTTTAATTGATGCCGATGACTTTCCTCCCTTCATAGATGATCTTGATCAGGAATTGCTTGAACTGGCGGTCGGCAGGAGCCTGCAGTATTATGACAAGATACCGGAAGACAGGACTTTCCGTTTTGGAAAGAATCTGTATACGGCCAAAGAGTTAAAAGAATCCCTGTGGCAATTTCTGGAAATAATCAGAGATTCCGGTTCAGAGGAAATCAGGGAAAAGAGGTTAAGGGAGACTTTTGATGTCTATAAATCTGCTGGCCGCGGTGAAAGCGGAGGAGTGCTTTTTACCGGCTACTATGAACCTGTTATGGAAGGTTCACTTACGAGAACTCCAGAATACAGGTATCCGATTTACAGAAAACCCGATGACACCATGGTGATAAGCCTTGCGAAATTCAGGGAAAAGTATAAGGGCGAGCGGATAATCGCGAGGCTTGAGGATGGAGAAGTGGTTCCTTATCACAGCCGTGGGGATATAGATGAAAAAGGGTGTCTTAAAGACAGGGGTCTTGAGATCGCCTGGTTTGCGGATCCCGTTGATATTTTTTTTCTGCACATTCAGGGTTCCGGTATGATGAGCCTTCCCGACGGAGATTTTGTTCAGGTAAGTTATTCCATGTCCAATGGCAGACCTTACCGGAGTATAGGAAAACTTTTGATGGATACGGGCAGGATTTCCAGGGAGAATCTTTCACTTGACAGTATCAGGAAATATTTGAGGGAACATCCCGAAGAGATGTCGGATATACTCAATCACAATGAGAGCTATGTATTCTTTCGCATTGTAGAAAAGGGGCCGATAGGGTGTTTGGGTGTTCCCGTTACATCCGGGAGATCCATAGCGACCGACACCAGTCTGTATCCAAAGGGAGCGCTTGCCTTTATCAGGACAAAAAAGCCGCTCCTGGACAGGGATGGAAATATAAAATCCTGGGTTTCCTTTTCGCGTTTCGTTCTGAATCAGGATACCGGCGGGGTAATAA